>CAYRPL010000001.1:0-28879 GCA_964426045.1 uncultured Alistipes sp.
AGATTTATGTCCCCAGAAACTTGGTGAGTGTGTATAAAAATGCGCGCTATTGGAGCAACTATGCTTCGAGTATAGAAGGATATGATTTTTAATTTTAACAACCAATGAAAGCTATGACAAACAAATTAAATGAATTGATTCGCAACTATTCTGCTTGTGGTATGTTGCGAGAGCTGTCGGGTACAACATCTTTTGAATTGGCTGCATCTTGCCGATATGTCAATAAGAAAGGGGATGTTGTCTATTGCAACCACCAATGGTGTGTTCGCCGTACGGCACTGGACGAGATGTTAAAGGCTTTAATGCAACAACAAAACAAAATCGCAGAGGCGAAAGATTTTGAAGGTATATACAAAATCGTGCAAGACACAAAAGTCCCTTATATTGGGCTACTAACACAGTACGATATTGCAATGCGTGTAGGTTATTTGCAATCGCCAAAGGTCTTGCCACAATATTTGGTCTATCTTCATGCAGGGGCAGAAAAGGGTGCAAAAGCATTATACCAAAAGGGGTTGCTTAAAACCAAACCTTCTCGTACAATGAGTATAAACGATTTTGAGTTTTTGTCCGAATTAAAGAATTTGGATAAGGAGAAGCATGGCATACCGGAGGATGCAACTTTTGCAATGCTTGTTGAAGACTTCTTATGTATAAAGCACAACGAGTTAGAAGCATTAAGCACAAAATAATTCAGATTTATTATTCAGGCGTATGCAGGCTTTTATGTAGCCCGAGCATACGCCTATTTCGTTGTCAGCAACATATCTTTGTATCATGTGTGCCACCAACACTTTACCATCAAAGGTATTGTCTCCTTTACACTCGTTAGTAAATTGGCTTAATTACGACCTCCATGTAGTCTTCTATGTAGGATTTCGCAATTTTCGTAAAAAATATCACTGATAATCAATCAGTTAAAAATTAACCTGTCTTACGGTGTGTCCGCCATTCCTATTTTAGAATCAGGTCTTCTGTTTGTAGTTTCGGAACATAATGAACACCCGCCTCATCACGGTAGTAGGTATGCGAAGCATCAGCCGTGATGGGGGTGAGCTTGATCTGCTCGGCACCACGGCCAATGGCCACAATCAGCAGGGGCTCCAACTCCAGATTCAACTCGCGGCGAACCGCCTCCTTGTCGAAGGCTCCGATGCAGATGCCGTTCAGGCCGATTTCTACCGCCTGCAGGAGCATCGATTGGGCCGAGATTCCGAGATCGACACTCACATAGCGATCCTCGGGCACCGTCGAGCAGATGACAACAAAGGCACGGGGCTCGGTACCCAGCAGGGGCAGATGAAGGTGGGGTAGAGCTCCGCCCAACTTAATATGCGGCAGCACTTTATCCGCCTCGTCTGTGAGTACGGGGCGGAAGCGTAGCACCTGCTGATTGCGGGCCGAGGGGATGCGGCTGTTTACCTCGATGATGCGTCGCAGCTGGTCGGCCCGCACCTCAAATCGGGGGTCATATCCGCGATAACTGCGATTCTTCAGAAGCAGTTTGGCCAATCCTCCCACCGCTTTGCGGCCGGCAGCCGAGGGTTTCTGCTGCCACTCCTCCATCTTCTTTTCCAAATAGTTGTCTGCCATGGTTCGCTATTTTTATGGATACAAAGGTAAGAAAAATTGTAAAAATGGTATTCAGAAATTGTAAAAACAGAACTTTTGGTCTGCAATTTTTTTGTATCTTTGCCGCGCGATTAAGACAACAATAAAGCAACTATAATCAACAGTCGAAAAATGAAAAAGAATCTCTATTTCGCTGCTGCGCTGGCACTTTTGATGACAGCGTGCGGCAAGGCCCCACAGGCCCCGCAGGCACTTCCCTACGCCTCGCTGACCCTTTCGACAACCGATGCCGAAGTGGAGAGCCGCTATTCGGCCTCGATTCGTGGTCGTCAAGACATCAGTATCATGCCCCAGGTGAGCGGCACCATCTCGAAGGTGTGCGTGAACGAGGGTGAGGTGGTTCGCAACGGACAGACCCTCTTTATTATCGATCAGGTTCCTTATAAGGCAGCCTTGCAGACCGCCGAAGCCAATGTAAAGGCTGCCGAGGCGGGCGTTGCCACGGCCCAGCTGACCTATGACAGCCGAAAGGAGCTCTTCGCCAAGCAGGTGGTATCGGAGTATGACCTGCGCCTGGCCGAGAATCAGCTCTTAACGGCTCAGGCCTCGCTGGCCCAGGCCAAGGCCCAGGAGTTGAATGCCCGCAACAGCTTGGGCTACACGGTTGTAAAGGCTCCCGCCAATGGCGTGGTAGGCACGATTCCCTTCCGTGTGGGTGCGCTTGTAGGCCCCTCGATGCCCCAGCCCCTGACCACCGTGTCGGATAACTCGCAGATGTATGTCTACTTCTCAATGAACGAGAATACGCTGCTGAATCTGACGCGCAACCACGGCTCGATGGAGGCTGCCCTGAAGGCACTTCCCAAGCCCCTGCTCGAGCTCAGCGACGGTTCAATCTATTCGGAGGAGGGCGTTATCGAGTCCATCAGCGGTGTAATCGACTCCTCGACGGGTTCGATTTCGCTGCGTGCCGTATTCCCCAACCCGGGTCGTCTGCTCCACAGCGGCGGTACGGGTAACGTCATCCTCAAGCACCAGAACAAGGATTGCATCATCATCCCCTGCATCGCCACCTACGAATTGCAGGACAAGGTCTTCGTCTATGCCGTTGTCGATGGCAAGGCCACCTCGAAGATAATCGAGGTTACGAAGTATGACGGTAAGAACTACATCGTAAAGAGCGGCCTGGAGGCCGGTGAGATTATCCTGACCGAGGGTGTGACGATGATGCGCGAGGGTACCCCCGTACAGCTGAAGGGTGAGGCTCCGGCCCAGCCTGCAGAGCCCGCAGAGGCTGCCGAGAATCAAGTAACCAACGAGCAGTAAGAAGTATGAATCTGAAACATTTCATTGACCGTCCCGTACTTTCGACGGTCATCTCGTTGCTCATTATGCTGGCGGGTATCATCTCGATGGTCCTCCTGCCTATTGAGCAGTATCCCAATATTGCACCCCCGACCATCATGGTGCGCACCTCCTACCCGGGAGCCTCGGCCGAGACGATTCAGAAATCGGTAATCGCCCCCCTGGAGGAGCAGATCAACGGTGTGGAGGATATGACCTACATGACCTCCTCGGCCTCGAATGCCGGTAGTGCCACCATCACGGTCTACTTCAAGCAGGGTGCCGATCCCGATATGTCGGCCGTGAATGTCCAGAACCGCGTATCGCGTGCCACCTCCGTACTGCCGGCCGAGGTAAACCGTGTCGGTGTACAGGTATACAAGCGTCAGAGTTCGATGATCAAGGTGCTGGGTATCACCTCACCCGATCACACCTACAACGAGGCCTTCCTGGCCAACTACTTCATGAACAACATCCAGCCCCAGCTGCTGCGTATCAACGGCGTGGGCGAGTGTAATACGCTGGGTGCCAAGTACTCGATTCGTATCTGGATGAAGCCCGATGTGATGGCCCAGCACGGCCTGGTTCCCTCGGATATCTCGGCCGTATTGAGTGAGCAGAACATCGAGTCTTCGACCGGTAACTTAGGAGAGGACTCCGACAACACGTTCCAATATACGATGCGCTATACGGGTCGTAAGGTGACCCCCGAGGAGTTCGAGGAGTTGGTTATCAAGTCGCTGCCCACGGGTGAGGTGTTGCGTCTGAAGGATGTGGCCCGCGTCGAGTTCGGCCAGGAGAGCTACGCCTTTGCCGGCGAGATCAACGGCCACCCGGGCGTTGCCTCGATGATCTATCAGACGGCCGGCTCGAATGCCACCGAGATTCTGAAGAATATCGACAAGCTGATTGAGGAGGAGCAGAAGAAGGCCCCCAAGGGTGTTGAGTTCGTGAGCATCATGGATATCAACGACTTCCTCTTCGCCTCGATTCACGAGGTTATCAAGACCTTGTTCGAAGCCATCATCCTGGTAATCCTGGTGGTTTACATCTTCCTGCAGGATCTGCGCTCGACCATCATCCCGCTTATCTCGATTATCGTGTCGCTCATCGGAACCTTCGCCTTTATGATTGTGGCGGGCTTCTCGATCAACCTGCTGACCCTCTTTGCACTGGTACTTGTGATTGGTACGGTGGTCGATGATGCCATCATTGTCGTCGAGGCCGTGCAGGCACGTTTCGACGTGGGTTATAAATCCTCGTATATGGCTACGGTCGATGCCATGGGCGGTATCACCTCGGCCATCATCACCTCGTCGCTCGTCTTCATGGCTGTATTTATCCCCGTTTCGATGATGGGTGGTACGTCGGGTGTCTTCTACACGCAGTTCGGTATCACGATGGCTGTGGCCGTAGCTATTTCGGCCGTCAATGCATTGACCCTCTCACCGGCCCTCTGCGCCATGATTCTCAAGCCCTATGTCGATGAAGACGGTGTGGAGAAGGAGAACTTCGCAGCCCGCTTCCGCAAGGCCTACAACACAGCCTTCAACGCCATGACCGAGAAGTATCAGAAGGGCGTGAAGATCTTTATCAACAACAAGACCCTGCTTTGGGGTACGCTGATTGCCGCCTTCGTAGCGATGGTCTACCTCTTCGGAACCACCAAGACGGGACTTATCCCCTCGGAGGACCAGGGAACCATCATGGTAAACGTCACGGCCACCCCGGGTTCGACCCTCGCCCAGACCCGAGAGATTATGGATCAGGTTGAGGAGCGCATCAGCCATCTGGAGCAGGTGCGTGTCTACGACAAGGTTGCCGGTTTCGGTCTGTTGGCCGGTCAGGGCTCGTCGTATGGTATGATGATCATCAAGTTGAAGGATTGGTCGATACGTCCCGACAAGGAGGACCACGTCGAGCACCTGAGCCGCCAGATTATGGGTATGTGTGCCGATATCAAGAATGCCCAGATTGTGGCCATCGTACCACCGATGATCTCGGGTTATGGTGCCACCAACGGATTCTCGATGCACCTGCAGGATTTGAACGGCGTGGATATCCGCGAGTTCTACAACGTGGCCATGCAGTATATCGGAGCCCTGAACCAGCGCCCCGAAATCAAGATGGCCTATACGACCTACAACGTAAACTTCCCGCAGTATATGGTTGAGGTCGATGCTGCCAAGTGTAAGCGTGCCGGCGTATCGCCCGCCGAGGTACTCTCGACCATCGGAGGCTACTACGGAGGTCAGTATGTCTCGAACATGAACCGCTTCTCGAAAATCTACCGTGTAATGATTCAGGCCGACAAGGAGTCGCGCAAGGATGTCGAGTCACTCGATAACGTCTATGTGCGTGTAAACGGCAAGATGGCCTCCGTAAGCCAATTCGTGAAGTTGGAGAAGGTCTACGGCCCCGAGACGATGAACCGCTTCAATATGTACAACTCGATTGCCGTGAATGGTGAGGCCGCCGAGGGTTACTCGTCGGGAGATGCCATCCGTGCCATCAAGGAGGTAGCGGCCGAGATGCTGCCCCGTGGTTATGGCTACGAGTTTGCCGACCTGACCCGTGAGGAGGATGGCACGTCAAACAATGCACTGGTAATCTATGGTATCTGCTTCCTGCTGATCTACCTGCTGCTGGCCGCCCTCTACGAGAGCTACTTCATCCCCTTCGCCGTACTTCTGACCGTACCGGTAGGTCTGATGGGTTCGCTGCTCTTCGCCAAGCTCTATGGTCTGGAGAACAACATCTACCTGCAGACGGGTATGATTATGATTATCGGTCTGTTGGCCAAGACGGCCATTCTGATTACGGAGTTCGCCACGGAGCGTCGTCTGAGCGGTATGACCCTCACCGAGGCGGCTCTCTCGGCAGCCAAGGCACGTCTGCGCCCCGTACTGATGACCGTCGCAACGATGATCTTTGGTATGTTGCCGCTGATGTTCGCCTCGGGTGTAGGTGCCAATGGTAACTCCTCGCTCGGTACGGGCGTAGTGGGAGGTATGCTGATTGGCACCACGGCCCTGCTGTTCCTCACCCCCGGATTGTTTATCGTCTTCCAGTGGCTGCAGGAGAAGGTGAAGCCGATACACATCACCAACAATCCCGATTGGGCCATCCAGTCCGAGATTGAGGAGGTTCATAAAAACAACGAAGATAAGGAGTAAAGAGCTATGAAACGAATTATCATCCTATGCGCAGTCGCCCTCACTGCGAGCTGCGGCATCTATAAACCCTACTCGCGCCCCGAGGTGCAGACCGAAAACCTCTATGGCGCCGAGTACGAGACCGCCGATACCACTTCGCTGGCCGACCTGGATTGGCGAGAAATATTCACCGACAAGCAGCTGCAGAGCCTCATTGAGGAGGGCCTGAAGAATAACAGCGATATACAGTCGGCCCACCTGCGCGTCGAGGAGGCCGCTGCCGCCCTGAAGTCGGCCCGCCTGAGCTTCCTGCCCTCGTTCAACTTCGCCCCCAACGGAGGCGTATCGAGCTTCGATAACTCGGCCGGCACCTGGACCTACTCGGTACCCCTGGCCGCTTCGTGGCAGATCGACATCTTTGGCGGTGTGAACAACGCCAAGCGCAAGGCCAAGGCCACCTACCTGCAGAGCCGCGAGTACCGCCAGGCGGTGCGCACGCAACTCATCTCGGGTATTGCCACCTATTATTATACGTTGCTGATGCTCGACAGCCAGTACGAGGTGACCAAGCAGACCGCCGAGTCGCTGCAGAAGAGCGCCGAGACCATGGCCGCCATGATGCAGGCCGGTATGGCCAACCGTGCGGGCGTAGCCCAGTTGGAGGCCGCTTCGTTCTCGGCCCACGCTGCGCTGTACGACCTCTCGCACTCGATTCGCGAGGTGGAGAACAGCTTCTGCACGCTGCTCGGCCATACGCCCCACGACATCGTGCGTGGCAGCCTCGAAGAGCAGACGCTCCCCGAGTCGCTCGCCACGGGAGTCCCCGTGCGCCTGCTCTCGAACCGCCCCGATGTACGAGCTGCGGAGTTCTCGCTCATGCAGGCCTTCTATGCCACGGCGGCAGCCCGCTCGGCCCTCTATCCAACCCTCACGTTGAGCGGTACGCTGGGCTGGACCAATAGCGCCGGTTCGATAATTGTGAACCCGGGCAAGCTGCTTATGGCCGCTACGGGTTCGCTTGTCGCCCCGATTTTCAACGGAGGCAAAGCCCGTGCACAGGTTAAGATAGCCAAAGCCCAGCAGGAGGAGGCCCGCCTGGCCTTCCAGCAGTCGCTGCTCAATGCCGGTGCCGAGGTTAATAACGCCCTCTCGAAGTGCCAGACAGCCCGTGCCAAGCGCGATTGGCGAGAGCAGCAGATTGCAGCCCTCGAGAGCGCCTACGAGAGCACCGAGCTGCTGATGAAGCACGGCTCAACGACCTACCTCGAGGTGCTGACAGCCCAGCAAAACCTCCTCTCGGGTCGCATTTCGCAAATCAGCGACCGCTTCGAGGAGATTCAGGGCACCATCAACCTCTACCAGGCCCTGGGCGGAGGCCGTGACGATGCAGCCTACGAAACTCCAAAGTGGGTCGAAAAACAACTCAAGAAGTTGGAGAAAAAGGGCATCTAACCTTTTTAATCAGCAATCGACAATCAGCAATCAGCGAACAGTTGGTTGCTGATTGCTTTTATTAAAAGCTGACAGCTAAAAATCATTGCTCATTACTCATTGTTCTTTGCTCATTAGAAAAAATCAGTAATTTTTTCTTACCTTTGTGCAGTTAGGTTGAATACAAACAAAAATGGAATTAAAGAATTTACACTTTGAGACCCGCCAGATACATGCGGGACTAAACAGCGAGGAGCCGACAGGAGCGCGTGGCGTAGCCATCTATCCGACGGCTGCCTACCGATTTAAGAGTTGCGATTATGCCGCCCGCCTCTTCGAGTTGAGCGAGGGAGGCAACATCTATACCCGCCTGCAGAACCCCACGACCACCGCCTACGAGGAGCGCATTGCGGCCCTCTACGGAGCGGTAGGAGCCTTAGCCCTCTCGTCGGGTATGTCGGCCATCTTTATTACGGCCATCTCGCTGGCCCGCAAGGGCGACAACATCGTCGCCTCGCCCTACCTCTACGGAGGTACCTACAACCAATTCCGCCACTCGCTGCGCGACCTGGGCATCGAGGTACGCATCGCCCCGACACTCGACGCAGCCGACTTCGAGAGGCTGATTGACGACCGCACAAAGGCCATCTATGTCGAGTCGATGGGCAATCCCACCTGCACGGTGCCTGACCTGGAGGGATTGGGTGAGCTGGCCCACAGAAAGGATGTGCCCTTTGTGGTCGATAACACCTTTGGTGCTGCCGGCTACCTCTGCAACCCCTTTGATTGGGGAGCCAACATCGTGGTCGATTCGGCTACCAAGTGGATTAACGGCCACGGAACGGCCATGGGTGGTCTGATTGTCGATGGCGGCAACTACAATTGGCGTAACGGCAAATTCCCGCACATCGACGGCCCCTCGGAGGGCTACCACGGGCTGAACTTCTGCGACGCCTTTGGTCCGGCCGCCTTTATCGTCAAGTGCCGCGTGGATGGACTGCGTGACTTCGGCTGCTGCCCCTCGCCCTTCGACGCCTACCTGATGATGGTGGGTCTGGAGACCTTGTCGCTACGTGTCAAGCACCAGGTCGAAGCCACCTGGCGCCTGGCCGAATATTGCCGGAACCACCCGATGGTCGAGCGTGTGAGCTTCGTGGGATTCCCCTCGCACCCGAGCTGTGAAAATGCGAAAAAATACTACCGCTACGGCTCGTCGGCCGTCTTTGCCATCGAACTGAAGGGAACGCTCCAGAGCACCAGCAAGTTTGTCGAGAGCCTGAAGCTGGCGGCCCATATGACCATGATTGGCGACTCGATTACGGTGGTTACCCACCCCGCATCGACCACCCATAAGCAGCTCAGCGGCGAGGATCTGAAGGCTGCGGGCGTCACCCCCACCTTGCTGCGTATCTCGCTCGGCCTGGAGCATGTCGATGACCTGATTGCCGACTTCGAGCAGGCATTTCTAACTTTGGGTGAATAGCACGGAAGGTTTTAATTATTGGCACAAAATAGAACGAAGAACCAAGGATGAGGTCGCACCTTTATAGCTACGAGCACCCCTTTTCGCTGGAGCGAGGAGGCGAGTTGCCCACACTCGAAATTGCCTACCACACCTACGGAGAGCTGAACCCGGCAGGTGATAATGTGGTGTGGGTCTGCCACGCCCTGACCGCCAACTCCGAAGTGGCCGATTGGTGGCCCCACACGGTCGAGCAGGGGCATTTTTTGGACCCTGAGCGCCACTTCGTGGTCTGCGCCAACATCCTCGGCTCACACTACGGCTCAACAGGCCCCCTCTCGATAAATCCCTCGACGGGTGAGCCCTGGTATACAGAGTTCCCGAAGCTGACGATGCGCGATGTGATTCGCGCCCACCGGTTGCTGGCCGACCACCTGGGGGTGCGACGCATCAAATGCCTGGTTGGAAGCTCCGTAGGCGGTTTTCAGGCCGTTGAGTGGGCCGTCTCAGAGCCCGAATTTATCGAGCGCCTGGCCCTGATTGCCACAGCCGCAAAGGCCACCCCCTGGCAGATTGCCATCGACCAGACCCAGCGCATGGCCATCTTGGCCGACTCGACCTACGGAGAGCATCGCCCCGATGCCGGTATGGCAGGTATGGCGGCTGCAAGAGCCATCGGTCTGCTGACCTACCGCGGTCCCGAGGGGTACAACCTCACGCAGCAGGAGCATGACGACAGCCCCCGTTATGCCAATTTTCGAGCCTGCACCTACCAGAGCTACCAGGGCGAAAAGCTCTGCCGCCGCTTTGACGCCTACTCCTACATGGCGATTCTCGACACCTTCGACACCCACGATGTGGGGCGTGGAAGGGGTGGGGTAGCCAAGGCCCTCGAGCGTATCACGGCCCGCACGCTGGTTGTCGGCATCACCACCGACCTGATCTTCACACCGCAGGAGATGCGCACCCTCTCGGCCCAAATTGCCGGCAGCAGCTACCACGAAATCGACTCACCCTTCGGCCACGACGGGTTCCTGGTCGAACACGAACAGCTAAACAAGATCCTGCTACCTTTTGTAGGATAACAGAGCTCAAAACTTGCCAATTTGGGATTTTTTTGTACCTTTGCATGCGAAGAGCACAAAGTTCTTCGTTTAAAATGAGAGATGTAAAACACTGCCCCAAAGGTATTTATAATACCGTTATCTACATTCCTTATCACCACAACATCAGTACCGCCTGGGAGGACTGAGTGGGCACATTAAGCTCCCAAAAGGGCTTATCGCCTGAAAAAATCATCTAAATCATCTATAAATTTTTCGTATGAGTAAATTCCGTTTTCTCATAATGTTGCTGTGTGCGAAATTATGGACCGGGGGTATTTATGCGCAACAACCCTATCCGCTCACCTTGGAGGAGATTTTTGAGCTGGCTGACCAAAACAGCAAAACCATCTCCACCTCCGAGGCGGCCGTAGCCGTAGCCGAGCAGGCCGTGCGTGAAGCACGCAACGGGCGACTTCCCGACATCGACCTCTCGCTCTCGGCCAGCTACCTGGGCGATGGTCACCTCTCAAACCGCGACTTCTCAAATGGCATGCATATCGACATGCCCCATTTGGGTAACAACTTCGCCATCGAGGCAGCTCAACTCATCTATGGCGGAGGAGCCGTAAGCAATGGTATTGCCCTGGCTCGTCTGCAGGAGGAGATGGCCACAATCAACCTCGAGGATTCACGTTCGCGCGTACACTTTATGCTCGTGGGCTTCTACCTCGACCTCTACAAGTTGCAGAACATCCTTCAAGTCTATGAGCGCAACATCGAGTTGGCCCAACAGGTCATTGCCGACACCCAGGCTCGGGCTGCCGAGGGGGTAGCCCTGAAGAATGATGTAACACGCTACGAACTGCAACTGAAGAATCTGGAGTTGGCACACACCCGCGTTGAGAACCAAATCGCCATTCTGAATGCCGACCTGGTGACGATGCTGGGACTGCCGGCCGATGCAGCTATCATCCCCGACCGAGGGCTTTTGGAGCGCTCGCTGCCCATCGAGGGTGAAGAGCTATGGCAGCAACGAGCCGAGTCTAAGGCCTATGCCCTGCGTCGCAGTGCACTGGCTGTAGAGATGGGTGAGCGTCAGGAGCGCCTGGCCCGTGCAGAGCGTCTTCCCAAGCTCTCGGTATTTGCCGCCAACCACTTCGACGGCCCCATCACCATCGAGGTTCCGGTCATCAACCAAAATTTCAATTATTGGTACGTCGGCGTGGGACTCTCGTTCCGCATCTCATCGCTCTACAAGGCGGGTAAGAGTGTGCGCCGTGCCCACCTGGCAACCGAGCAGAACCGTCGTGCTCTGGCCGAGCAGCAGGAGCAGACCTCGCTGGCAGTCAAGGGGGACTACATCCGCTACCTGGAGGCCTACGAAGAGGTGGCGACTTTAGAGAAGAGCGTACAGCTGGCCCACGAGAACTACGCCGTTATCGACAACCGTTATCGCAACGACATAGCGCTGGTGACCGACATGCTCGATGCGGCATCGGAGCGTCTGGATGCCGAACTGAAGTTGGTCAATGCCCAAATCAACGTCATCTTCAACTACTACAAACTTAAAAACACCACAGGAAATCTCTAATTGCCATGACACACAAAACCAAAAAACTGATTTACAACATCTTTGCCTGCGCATTGCTGGCCGCAGCCCTGATTTGGGTATGCAACAAATTTATCCACTTGGGCCGTGTGGAATTTACCGAAAACGCCCAAGTCAAGCAACTCATCATACCGGTAAACTCGCGCGTACAGGGCTTCATCAAGGAGGTATGCTTCGAGGAGTATAGCCGCGTACAGAGGGGTGATACGCTGGCCATCATCGAAGATACGGAGTATCGCTACCTGGTGGCCCAGGCCGAGGCCAACCTGCAGAATGCTCAAACGGGCAAGGATGCCATGCACAACGCCATCTCGACCACCGAGCGCAACATCTCGGTCACGGATGCCGGCATCGAAGAGGCCCGCATCCACCTGAATAACGCCGAGAGCAACTACAACCGTTTTAAGAACCTCTACGCCCAGCAAGCCGTTACACGTCAGCAGTACGACGATATGTTTACCGCCTACTCGGCAGCCAAGGCACGCTACGAGATGCTGGTACGCCAGAAGGAGAGTGTGCGCTCGGTGAGCCGCGAGCAGAATACCCGCCTGGGCCAAAACAACGCCGGCATCAAGCTGGCCGAAGCTGCCTTGGAGCTGGCCCGCCTGAACCTCTCCTACACGGTGATTCTGGCCCCCTGCGACGGCGTTACGGGTCGCAAGGAGATTCAGGTCGGACAGCTCATCCAACCCGGCCAGACGCTTGTCAAGGTGGTGGATGAAGAGGAGAAGTGGATTGTAGCGAACTACAAGGAGACCCAGACGGCCCACATCCGCGAGGGTCAGGAGGTAGAGGTCGAGGTGGATGCCATTCCCGACTACACCTTCCGTGGGGTTGTACGCTCTATCTCTCGAGCCACGGGAGCCAGCTTCTCGCTGCTGCCCCAGGACAACTCGACCGGCAACTTCGTGAAGATCGAACAGCGCATTCCGATTCGTATTGACTTTACGGAGCAGAACGATGCAGAGGCGATGGAGCGTGTGAGCGCAGGTATGAACGTGGAGTGTAAAGTGCTGTACTGATGGGCCACCATTCCAACTCGAATCAACCCTTTGCGATTCCGCAGATTCGCTTTCTTCCGGAGGCCCTGAAGCCCTGGGTTGTGATTCTGATGATTATCATCTTCAACTGCACGGGAGGTGTCTACTTGGCCGCAGCGAGTGAGATGGTAGGCTCGACCCAGCTGCTGCAGGAGGATGTGATGATGGCAGGCTACGCCTCGCTGGTCGGCATGGCACTCTTCTTTGCCATCATGTTCCGACTCAAGTGGGCTGTGCGTCCCAAAACAACCCTGACGACCTGTATTCCGGTCCTGGTGGCTGCGAACCTGATCTGCATGCATACCACGAGTGTTCCTCTGCTGGTGGGAGTGAGCCTGGTGGCGGGATTCTTCCGCATGTGGGCCATCTACGAGTGTAACTCGACCATCCAACTCTGGATTACCCCCAAACGCGATATGTCGATCTGGTTCTGCTACATCTACCTGATGGTAAACGGCACCATCCAGCTCACCGGAATCGCCGCCCTCGGATTCTCTCTCTGGGCTTCGTGGCACTATATGCATTGGTTTATTGTCGGGGCACTTATTCTGATCTGGCTCTTCGTGATGGTCTGCTACCGAGGCATTCCCATCATGCCACGCTTGCCGCTGCTGGGCATTGACTGGGTGGGGATGCTGCTTTGGGGAGCCTCGGCCCTCTCGGTGCTCTTTATCTGCATCTATGGCGAGCATTACGATTGGTGGCAATCCGACGAGGTGTGGTTTGCTACGGCGCTGGCTGTTTTCGGTGTAGCGATGAATCTTTGGCGTGCCACCTATCTGCGCCATCCCTACATCTCGCCCCGCATCTTCCGCATACGCATCGTTCCCATCTGTGTCATCATTATCCTGCTGATGGATCTGCTGCTGGCCCCCTCGCACATCTTCGAGCACGCCCTGATGGAGCAGGTGTTGGGCTACGACCAATTGCACATCCTGTCACTGAATTGGGTGGCTTTGGCAGGTGTCGTAGTGGGAATCCTCTTTTGTTGGCAGACCTTTGCCCGCCGCAAGTGGACCTACCAGCGGATGCTGGTCATCGCCTTCTCCTGCTTTACCTTCTATTTAGCCTATTTCTACTTCCGCATCGACTACAACCTCCCCAAAGAGGCGCTCTTCGCACCCATCTTTGTCCGCTCGGCAGGCTATGTGATTGTTGCGGTGCTGATGCTTACGGCCAATGCTCGATTGCCCTTTCCTTTCCTCTTTTTGCAGGGGCTCTCGTTCCAAAATATGTTCAGTGCCGCACTGGCCGGCCCGATTGGAACGGCCATCGTTGGGCGAGCCCTGAGTGTAACCATGGCTCGCAACTCGATGTTGCTTGGTGAAAGAATCGACGGGCTGCAGGCCGAGACAGTTCATGCCCCCTTAGGTGAGTTGTATGGCATGGTGCAGGTGCAGTCACTCCTGGAGTCGATGAAGGAGATCTACGGCTGGTTGTTGCTGCTCTCGATTCTCTGTCTGATTGCTCTGGTGTTACGCTATAGCGACATCACCCCCAAGCGTGTTATCGAGCCCACCTACCGCATCCTCTACCAGCGGATGCGCAAGGAGCTGAACCGCACCTTCGGATGGCGCCGTTTAAGAGGTTATGCGAAGCGATAAACCAAGAGATAAGTTTCTATGATTGCTCCTCGGTGAGCAGGGCCTGACGGGCGATTTGCGAGTTATAGTAGCGCTTATCGCCCGTCACCTCTTTCCCGAGCCAGGCGGGGCGCTCGAACTCCTCGTCGGGCGAGTGAAGCTCAACCTCGGCCAGCAACATCCCGGGGTTGGGAGTATCAAATTCATCGACCTCGAAGGTGTGAGCCCCCACAGGGACCAAATAGCGACGTTTAAGGATGCGGGCACGACATCCTGCGAGCAGTTCACGGGCCTCTTCAAGGGGGATTTCTCGCTCCCACTCCTCACGCACCAATCCATCGTGCGAGCTGGGGCCCTTGACCGTCAGAAAGCCCTTATCACCCTTGGTTCGCACCCGCACGGTACGCTCGGGCGACATGGCCAGATAGCCCTGGCAGATGGCCTGCGAAGCCACCGCCTGGAGTTTGAACTCGTCGTTTAAAACCAAGAATTTACGTTCAATCTCAGGGCCATACGATTCCGTTTTATTGGCACGTTTGAGGGGACAATCGGCTGCACAGGTGCTACATTTCGCCCCACCGCCACGCACCACACACCACAAACGACGCAGCAGCCAGCAGAGCACCGCCACGCCAATCAATAGCACAACCACCTGCTGCCAATCCATCGCTAAAAGAGTGTAAAGAGGTGATAGGTTGCAAAGGCCACAACCCAGGCCAGGAGTGTGTTGTAGAGAATCGAGGCTGTCGCCCAGCGCCAACCCACCTCCGAGGCGATGGCCACAATGGTTGCGATGCAGGGGAAGTAGATAAGGATAAAGACCAAAAAGGCGAGGGCCGAGGCGGGAGTAAAGTCCCCCGAAGCTACCAAACGGGCCGGTAATCCGGGGTCGGTTTCAGCCGTCACCTCCTCGGCATATTCACCGTGATATTCAGCCTCGGTATGGCCGGCATAGAGCACGCCCATCGTGCTGACCACAATCTCCTTGGCGGCCACACCCGACAAAATCGCCACTGCCGACTTCCAATTCAGACCCAGCGGCTCGACAATCGGCTCACAAGCTTTGCCGATGGAGCCCAGGTAGGAGTGTTCGTAGTGCTCGACCTTCGTCTCGGGATTGGGAGTCGTGGGGTAGTAGCTCAAAAACCAGATAACAATCGAAGCGACCAAAATCAGGCCTCCCATCTTGCGGAGGTATTGGGCACACTTCTCCCACATGTGCAGCAGGGTGGCCTTGAGGGTCGGCACACGGTAGGGCGGCAGCTCCATCACAAAGGGGGTCTCATCGACCTTGAAGACAAAGCGACGCATCACCTGGCGAGCCGTAAACATCGCCAACAGCACACCCAGCACATAGAGACCCATCATCACCAATGAGGCGTGTGTGGGGAAGAAGGCGGCCACCAGAAGAATATAGATGGGCAGTCGCGCACTGCACGACATAAAGGGGATAATCAGGATGGTAATCAGGCGGCTCGAACGGCTCTCGATGGTGCGTGTAGCCATCACCGCCGGCACATTGCAACCAAAGCCCATGATGAGCGGAATAAAGGATTTTCCGTGCAGGCCCATGCGATGCATCACCCGATCCATGATAAAGGCCGCACGAGCCAGATAGCCCGAATCCTCCATAAAGGAGATAAAGAGGTAGAGAATCATGATGTTGGGCAGGAAGACTATCACACTGCCCACACCGCCGATGATGCCATCGACCAACAGATCCTTCAGCACACCTGCGGGCATCCACTCTTCGACCACACCTGCCAGCCACTCGACACCCATCGAAATCCACTCTTGGGGATAGGCTCCAAGCATAAAGGTCGAGTAGAACATCAGCCACATAATGAGGAAGAAGATGGGGAAACCCCAAAGTTTGTGGGTCACAATCGAGTCAATCAAATCGGTAGCCGACGCCCTATCCTGCGCAGCCGGTTCGTAGGTTTCCTTCAGTGCTCCCGAGATAAATCCATACTTCTGATTCGCAAGGGCCGTCTCGACATCCTCGCCCAGTTCCCGCTCCACACGCGCAGCCTCACGCTCGCTCATTTCGCACCACTCGTCATAGTGGGGTGCTCCTTTGAGCTGCTCCTTGACATAACGGTCACCCTCCAACAATTTGAGGGCATAGTAGCGAGGCGGGAAACACTTGGGCAACTCGTCGCGGTGCTCCTTCAGGCTGCGAGCCAGCGGTTGCAGAGCCCCCTCGACCACGGCACCTTGATTGATGTGGATGTGGCGCACCCGCTTATCTTCGTTCTCGTAGACGGCAATCAGCGTATCCAAGAGCTCCTCCACACCGCGGCCGCTGCGGGCCACAACGGGAACCATCGGCACACCGAGCATTGCTCCCAGGCTCTGGTAATCGAGCTTGGCACCACTCGCCTCCAGCTCATCGAACATATTGAGAGCCACCACCATTCGGGGGTTT
This sequence comes from uncultured Alistipes sp., assembly GCA_964426045.1. Classification (GTDB taxonomy): domain Bacteria; phylum Bacteroidota; class Bacteroidia; order Bacteroidales; family Rikenellaceae; genus Alistipes. The sequence goes on from CAYRPL010000001.1 coordinate 16,671, forward strand.
ATATCAATCAGTTCGGTGGTCAGATAGAGGTTGCGTTCCAGATTCGATGCCACCACCGAGTTGATAATCACATCGGGCATCTTCTCGGCTAGGTGCGAGCGCACATAGAGCTCCTCGGGGGTATAGGCCGCCAAGGCATAGGTACCCGGCAGGTCGGTAATCTCGAAGTGGTAGCCCCGATAGTTACAGTAGCCGAGCTTGGCATCGACCGTCACTCCGCTGTAGTTTCCCACATGCTCTCTACTACCCGAAATAGCATTGAAGAGCGAGGTTTTGCCGCTGTTGGGATTACCCACCAGCGCGACGTGGATATGCTTGCGGCTCTGGCTCACCACCTCCTCGATGCTCTCACACTCGGTGATACCCTCTGAGTGAACACCCCCCTTAAGGCTCTCGGCCTCGGAGTCGGTTATCACCTCGATCATGCGGGCCTCACTGCGTCTGAGCGAGACGTTGTAACCCATAATGCGATAGTCAATGGGGTCTTTGAGGGGTGCGTTGAGAATCACCTCGACCCGCTTGCCACGCACAAAGCCCATCTCCAAGATACGGCGACGAAAACCACCGTGCCCCGAGACCTTAACAATTACAGCCTCTTCGCCTGTCTTTAAGTCCGATAAACGCATACCTTTTCACGCATTTTAGGCGACAAAGATAGGAATAAATTCCGAAGCCCGACATCCCCATATTTAGGTATAGTTTTTTTTTGAATTAGGAATTAGGAATTAGAAAATTTTGAATTGTGAATTGTGAATTGTAAATCATTGTCACCACCCTCCGCCTAAGGCCTTAAAAAGGTCGATGTAGGCGATGTAGTGGGCAGCAGAGAGGTTTACGAGCTCAAGTTGCGACTCATAGCAGGTACGCTCGGCATCAATCACATCCAGGTAGGCCGCCATTCCGTTGCGATAGAGGGCACGGGTCTTGTTGAGTACCGCCTCGTTGAGCTGCACCTGCCGACGGCTCTCTTCGACCTGACGGCGGTAGGTCGAGATACCGACAAGCGACTGCTCGACATCCGAGAGGGCCTGCAGGAAACTCTTGCGGTAGTCAAATACCGCCTGGTAGTACTCCTCACGGGCAACGGCCTCGTTGGCTCGCAGCTTTCCGAAGGCAAAGATGGGTTCAACAAGCGAGCCCACGGCACTCCAAATCCAGGGTTTTCCCTCGAACATACGCCCCCAATCATCGGCTGCCACACCCCCTTCGAGCGTAAGGGTCAGGGCCGGAAAGCGGGCTGCACGAGCCAAACCGACATTGGCTGCTGCACCATCGAGTGCATAGAGGGCCTGCATCACATCGGGTCGGCGGTGCAACAAATCCGAGGGGAGCCCCACGGGGAGCTGCGCAGGCAGGTTTTCTTCCCATAGGACAGCTCCCAAACCTTGTGGCGAATAGGGTGCAGGCTCCTCACCCAAAAGCACCAACAGCGAGAGCCACTGCTGCACCACCTGACGCTCATAGCCGGCACGATCCGAGGCTGCCGCAAGGGCCAGGCTGTGGGCCTGATCGGCCACCACACGGCTCACCATTCCATAACGGTAGAGCGAGTCGTTGAGGGCTGCCGCCTGCGTTCGCAGGTGGTAGGTCTGCTCGGCAATCTGCCACTCACGCTCCGAGGCCACCAAATTGAAGTAGGTCGTAGCCACCTCGGCCGTCAGCGAGAGCACCACACCCCGAAAGGCCCACTCGGTTTCGAGAATCTGGGCACGGGCTGCCCGTCGGGTCTCACGCAGCGACCCGAAGAGGGGTATCTCCCAACTCAGCTCGGGAGCAATCGTATAGCGCTGCTCGATACCGGTCTGTGCGGCATACTCGCCCTGCGCCTCGACGGAGAGGCCCAGCGAGGGGAGGTATTGGGCCTCGCTGACGTGTCGGGCCTGACGCACCTGGTCTACGCGCGAGGCGGCAAGCGCCAAATCCAGATTCTGACGCAGGGCCCGCTCTTCGAGTCGGTTGAGCTGTTCGTCTTCAAACAGGCGCCACCAGCGAATATCGTAGGGCAGTGTATCGCGCCGAAACTCCACACCATATTGGTAGTCGGCCGGTGCCGAGGGGTTAGGGGCGGGCAGACGCACACATCCAACCCCCAAAAACACTATAACGCAAAAAATAGAGATCTTTTTCATGACTGTAAATCGGTATTGGTTTGCAGCTCTTTAAGGCGCAGACGACGCTTCTCGAAACCTCCCTTGCGGGCAATTAAGGCGTAGAGCGAAGGGTAGAGCAGAATACCCATCACCGTTGCCAGGAGCATACCTCCGATGAGCGCCAACCCCATCAGGTGGCGGGCTGTGGTGTAGAGCCCCTGCGAGAAGACCAGGGGCATCACCCCCAGAATAAAGGCAAAGGCGGTCATGATGATGGGTCGCACACGCAGATGGGCAGCGCCTAAGGCCGCCTCTTCGATAGAAAGTCCCTCGTCGAAGAAGAGGCGGTCGGCATACTCCACAACCAAGATGGCATTCTTGGCTGCCAGGGCAATGAGCATTACCAGCGAGATTTGCAGGTAGACGTCATTGACCAGCACCGGTGAGAGCAGGTGCCCCAGCGCCACAAAGGCCAAGGCTCCGAAGAGAGCGGGCGGCACACTGAGCAACACCGCCAGGGGCAGCCCCCACGAGTTGTAGAGCGAGGCGAGGGTCAAAAAGACAAAGACGAATGCCAGCAGATAGACCCACACCCCCGAACTCGAGGCCTGCTGTTGCTGGAACGAAACCCCGCTCCAGGCGATGCTCAAATCCTCGGGCAGCTCTCGGGCTTTCTGCTCCAGGAGCTCCATCACCTCTCCCGACGAGACCCCCTTGGCGGGTGTGACATTGAGCGAAATAGAAGGGTAGAGGTTGAAGCGGGTGACAAACTCGGCCCCCACGGTATCGCGCACGGTGACAAACTGCGACAACGGAACCGAACTGCCACTACGCCCCGCAATGTAGTAGGAGTCGAGCGAGCGGCTATCCAGGCGGTAGTCGGGGGCCGCCTGCAGGCAGCTCTGATAGAGCCTTCCGAAGCGGCTGAAACGGTTCAGATACTCTCCGCCGAGCAGGGTCGATATTTCGTTGTAGAGGGCTCCCAAATCGACCCCGAGGGCCAACGCCTGCTCCTTGTCGATGACCAATTGGCGATGCGGCACCCCTCCGTTGTATTGGGTGGTCACCGAAGCCACCTCTTTCAGAGCAGCAATTTCGGCCATCCACTTTCGGGTATGCTCCTCCAGATAACCCATTCCACGCCCCGCACGATCCTGCACCTCGAGCGAGAGCCCCGAGGCGACACCCAGGCCTGGTATCGAAGGGGGTATAAAGGCGTAACACTCGGCCTCGGGAATGGTCACAAAGAGCTCCTCGTTGAACCTCTCGGCCAAATCCGAAGCCGAGATTTTGCGCTCCTTATACTCCTTCAGGGCGACAAAGAGCACTCCGCTGTTGGTCGAAGCGACACCCGCCATGAGGTTGAAGCCCGCAGCATAACTTACCGCCTCGACTGCCCGGTTGGCAGCCACCACCTCGCTGACGTGGGCCATCGCCTGCCGGGTACGCCCCAGCGACGAGGCCTCGGGGCCTTCGACCATCACCATCAGATAGCCCTGATCCTCCTCGGGCAGAAATCCCGTGGGGAGCAGTCGCCAGAGTACCCCGATGCCGACCGCCACCACCGCCACTGCCACCAGCGCACGGCCCGAGCGGGCAATCCAACGGCGGGCCGCACCGTCATAGCGCTCCATCAGGCGGTCAAACCAGCGGTTGAAGCGGGCAAAGGGGCCATGCTCCGGTGCCCGATGAGGTCTGAGCAACAGAGCACACAGGGCCGGCGAGAGGGTCAATGCATTGAAGGCCGAGAAGGCCACCGAGACGGCAATCGTGATGGAGAACTGCTGGAACAGAAGGCCCGTAATCCCACCGGTAAAGGAGACCGGAATAAAGACCGCCAGCAGCACCACGGTCGTAGCCACAATGGGAGATGCCACGTTGCGCATCGCCTCCAAAGTTGCCTTGCGGGGATTCATGCCGGCTGCCAGGTTGAGCTGCACGGCCTCGACCACCACAATCGCATCATCGACCACCAGACCGATGGCCAAGACCATACCCAGCATCGAGATGATGTTAATCGAAAATCCCAGCAGGGGGAAGAGGGCAAAGGCTCCGACAAGCGAGACCGGAATGGCAATAAGGGGTATCGTCGTAGCACGCCAATCCTGCAAGAAGAGGAAGATGATAACCACGACCAGCGCCAGTGCGATGATGAGCGTGACCAAAATATCGGTCACCCCCATCCGAATCCCGCGCGTCGAATCGACCATCGTATAGCAGGAGATGCCGTCGTAGAAATCCTTCTCAAGCTCCGCCATTCGCTCCGTAACCCGTCGGCCCACCTCCACGGCATTGCTCCCGGGTTGCTGATAGAGTACCACCAGGGCCGAGGGTTTCTCGCCAAAGGCCGAGGTGGTTCCGTAGCTCATCGATCCCAGCTCGATGCGGGCCAAATCGCCTAAGCGTACCTGCTCACCGCTCTCGAGCTCGCGCACCAAAATCTCCGAAAAGGCCTCGGGCGTGGCAATCTGCGGGGGCATCACCACCGAGTAGGTGAACATCGCATCGTCGGGTGCCGGCGAAGCTCCGAACTTACCGGCCGGATAGATGCCGCTCTGCGCCTTGACCGCAGCGGCCACCTCACTGACTGTCAAACCATAGTAATCCAGCACATCAGGCCTGAGCCAAATACGCATGGCATACTCCGCAGCGCCCATCACCTCGACCTTCCCCACACCGTCGATTTTCAGCAGCTCGTCACGCAGATTCAGATAGGCGTAGTTGGCCAAAAAGGTATCGTCGTAGCGCCCGTCGCTGTAGAGCGAGTAGACCATCAGAAAACCCGACATCGTCTTTTGGGTCGTCACCCCTTGCTGCGAGACCGAAGCGGGGAGGTTGGGTGCCGCCTCCGAAACGCGGTTTTGCGTAAAGATGGCATCCAAGTCGGGATCCGAACCGATGGCGAAGGTCACCTGCAGGGTCATCGAGCCATCACCGGCGCTGGTCGATTGCAGGTAGAGCATATCACTCACACCCATCACCTGTTCGGCAATCGGTGTAGCCACCGCCTCATCAACGGTCAGGGCATCGGCTCCCGGGTAGGAGGCCGAGACCTCGACCACCGGAGGGGTAATATCGGGATACTGCTCAATGGAGAGCGAGCGGATGGCCACAGCTCCCATCAGGAGCATTGCCAGCGCAAGCGAGATGGCAAATACGGGCCGAGAGATAAAGAAGCGTTCCATCGTAAGGCAAATTTAGAAGGTTACTTTTTCCCCGTCGCGGACCTTCTGTTGACCGGTCAGCAGGACTCGCTCACCAGCCTGCAATCCCGAGCTGATTTGGCACCACGCACCCGCAGGCGAGAGGGCCTCGACCGCACGGTAGCGAACCACACTGTCAGCCCCCACGACCCAAAGCGAGCTTTTGCCCTGGTTCTGTACCAGCGCCTCGGAGGGGACCATCACCGCCCCCGCAGGGGCTCCGAGTGAGGCCGTGACACGGGCAAACTGCCCCGCCTTCAGCAGTCGCTCGGGGTTGGGAAAATTGACCGACAGCAGCAGCGTACCCTCACTCGATGTGATATCCTTGTGCGTATAGCCATAACTCCCCGGATGGGGGTAGAGCTCCCCATCCGAGAGGTAGAGGCGAATCGAGCGCACGAATCCCGCATTGTTCTCGGGAGTGCGGCCACCCAAAGCCAGGTATTCGCGCATCGGCAGGGCCAAATCGACCGACAGGGTATCGAGGTTTGAGATGGAGGTCAGCACCTCGAACTGCGTTCCCGGGCCGACGTAATCCCCCGCATGGGCACTACTCGAAGCTGCAATACCGTCGATAGGCGAGCGAATGATGGTGTAGCCCTCCTGCAACTCGGCATCGCGCAGCGCCTGCTCGGCCGAACGCAGCGAGGCTTGTGCGGCGGCATACTGCGTCTTATACTGCTCAAATTGGGTACGGCTGATGGCCTCCAACTCTACGAGGGGAAGCGAACGTTCGTAGTTGCTCTGAGCCTCAAGCAGCTGGGCCAGAGCCGATTCCAAGGCCGCTGCGGCCCGTAGACGAGCAGTGCGCAGTTGGGAGCCATCGAGCGTAAAGAGCAGCTGACCCCGCTTTACGGGCATCCCGTTTTGATAATGTTTTTTTAGAAGAAAGGCATTTACACGGGGCTGAATCGTGGCCGAGAAGTTGCTCTGCAGGTAGCCCACAAACTCCCGCTCACGGGCCATGGAATCCAACTCGGCAAGGGCTGTTTCGACCTTCAAAGGAGGCATTGAGGCTTTCTGTTTCGGGGCGCCTTTACACCCCACAATCAGGAGCATAAGAATGGCCCCCAATAGATTAAAATGTCTGCACATAAGCGGTATGTTTTTGCCTCAAAAGCGGGCAAAAAACATACCTTTAGCCCATAAATTCAAAAAATTACAACATTTTTCCATTTTTTTTGCATTTCGGCGTTGCAAAAAATATTTTTTTTATACATTTGCAGAAACTTAACCTTAAAAAATATTTAAGTATGAAAGAGTTGGTAGAAAAGATCCAGGCTGAGTATGCAAACTTCGCAGTGAATGCAGAGGCTCAGGTAACGAAAAACAACAAGGCTGCCGGTACCCGTGCACGCAAGGCTGCTCTCGAGCTCTCGAAGCTCATGAAGGAGTTCCGCAAGGTTTCGGTTGAGGCTGCAAAATAAGTTGTCGCTTCGTCAAAAAAATAGGTCGCTGATGCGACCTATTTTTTTATCCTTCCTCGAGCCTCCCACCCCTTAATTCAACTCGATGGCCCGCTCTGCAAACTGCTTCAAGTCGTTTTGCGTAAGACCCATCTTGCGGAACGACTCGGCCTGGTTGTGGTCGTTCAGGTAGTAGCGAGGACGCTCGAAATCAAAGGCGGGGCAGACCAGCGAAACTCCGGCATCGAGGTAGGGGCTCTCGATGGAGGCCATATCGGCCATCGTATGGAAGAGCGAATGGGTGGTGGCCGGGGCCATCACGTTGCCACGGGCCGCCTCGGCCTTCAGGGGGAATCGCTCCTCGTAGCGGGGTGAGAACCAGGCCAGCGAGGCGACGTGTAGCTGCCAATAGGTGATGGTGGGCGAGGCGTGCAGGAATCGCTCACGGCGGTCATCGAAGAGATCCTCGCCATGGTCGGCACAATAGAGCATGGCCGTACAGCAATCCTCGAGCGAACGCAAATATGCAATCGTCTCGGCCAGGAAGTGGTCGGTGTAGAGCAGCGAATTGTCGTAGGTATTGCGGATAATTTCGCTGTGCTTGGGGGCGATGGCGACATCGGCCTCGGGGGCAAAGCGGGCAAACTCGCGCGTATAGCGCTGGTAGTAGCTGAAGTGCGAACCGTAGGTATGCAGAATAATCATCATTCGGGGAGCCGTACTCTGCTCAACGGCCATCTTCACCCGCTCCAAAAGACGCATATCCATCCGCTCCTGCTGCTCATAATAGCGATGCTCAGCATCGGCAGCCAGCTTATCGACCATGGCATTCTGGGGTGCCTGGTTCGAGATAAACCAGGTCTCGAATCCCGCCTCGCTGAACAGAGCCGGAAGACCCTTGCGACGGAACAATTCATCGTGCTCATCGGTATCTATCGACGAGAGAATCAGCGGCACACTCTTGTGGGTGGTATTGCTCTGAGTGAGCATATTGCGGAAGACCACCAAATCCTCCATCTCGCACAGACGCGGAGTCGTCTCACGCTCATAACCATAGAGCTGCCAATTGGCTGCACGTGACGCCTCACCGATGACAAAGAGGTAGATTTCGCGCTCTTTCGATGGCTCGCGGCGTACCGCCTCGTAGCTGAAACCCTCGGAGCTCTGCTCGTAGCGCAACATGCGGTAGTGCTCCGAGATGGAGAGTTTGAGGTTATAGAATACGTTGATCGGAAATACATCGTTCTTGAGAATCGACTCGTTGCCCGAGAGTTGGCGGGCAGGGTAGATCATCGCAAGTCCCAGGGCTAAGATTACCGCTCCCGGGATTCCAATCCAGCGACGAGCCAGACGTGGAATCGAGCGACGCTGCCGAATCTCGACCGAAGCCATCCAGAGCATCGGCAGATAGAGCACGCAGACCAACACCACAGCCGGCCAGATGTTTCCCAACAGCTCACCCGCCTCATCGGGGTTGGTGGTCAACAGGTTGGTGAACATATCGGTCGCAATAATCGAGTTGCCGAACAGGTAGAGCAGGACAATCTGAAAGGCTCCAAAGAAGATAAACGGGAAACTGAGCCAAATGGTGATACCCGAGCGGCGCAGCAGCACCGACCAGACCATATAGAAACCTAAGGGAAGCACTACAGATACGGCATGCGACCAGATGCTGTAGGGCTCGGTCATGGCCAGCACCAGGTTGGGAATCATCATCACCCCGATATAGAGGTAAGCCAATAGGGCACTCGGCAGTTTTCGATTAAAATATTTTCTATATAGGTCGTGAAACATCTCTTAAACTTTAGATTCGGACATCAATCAGAAGGCTTCGTTTATCTGCACCACCAGACCACTCGTATCGCGGCCAAAGCCATAGTCGAAGCGGATATTGACCCGCTTCTTGAACTCCCAGCGCACACCCAAACCGTAGTTGGGCAGGATATGCGACCAGCTCAGAGAGCGACCATCGGCGCGGGAGCCGAAGCCTGAAAATACGGTACCGGCACCTCCCCAAACGGCACAGCTGATACGTCGCCAGATGCGCTGGCGCAGCTCGACCTGGGCCGTCAGCATATCCAGGTCGGTATAGCGACCCTCGTAGTATCCTCGCATACGCACATCTCCTCCCAGACGGGCCATCTGGGGCCAGGGGGTATAATCGCTGTTGAACTCGCCATAGAACTCCATGGCCAGAATCGCGCTGTGCCAGAGGCGCTGATAGCCCGAAGCTGTCACCTCGACGGTCCACAAATCACGGCCGCAAGTACCCAAATCATCGGGCATCCAACCCGCCTTAAGGGCCAGATAGACACCTTTATAGGGGTTGGGGGCAAAGTCACGCGTATCGTATTGGGCCACCAGACCAATTGTAGTCGAGGTGTAGCTCTGCTTCATATCGCCGAGATAATGCTCGAGCGTATAGCCCTCGGGCAGGTGACGCTCAAAGTTCTTTCCCTTGACGTAGTGAAACTTCACCTCGGCACCCATGTAGAAGTTACGAGCCATGCGGTGCAGGTAGGTCAGCTCGACACGCGTCAGCTTCTCGGCATAGTCGATGGCCAAATTATGGGCTCCGGCGTCGTATCCCACGCCCCAGAAATCGGTAGGCTGCGAGGCAAACGAAAGGCGATATACCAGGCGATTTTTATCGTGTTTGAAGATGGAATTGCCACGAATACCCACCGTATAGTAACCCGTGATGGAGGCCGAGCCAAAGAGGGTGATATCCGAGGGGGGTGTAAGCGAATCGGTACGGTCGATGCGATAAAGACCCGCACCCATCAAACCCAGCCCCAGCTTGGTGGTACTCGAGTAGCTGGGGCCTCCGATAAAGGTGTAGTCAATCTTCTTCTCGAAGGTTCGATCGACGTTGGCCTGACCAAAGTAGTCTACAACCCGCCGAAAGAAGCCTCGGCGCGCCGTATCGGCCGGCTCCGCAGGCAGCGAGTCGGTCGGCTCATACAAGGCCACATTCTCCAAAGGCACATAACGATAGGTCAATGTGTCATTTTCGCGAACAAGGGTCTGTGTCTGACTCTGCGCCACAAGGGGCAGCGAACAAACAAGGGCGAAACAAACCAATGCGAAACTTCTCATTCTCCTGACTCTGACTATCGGTAGGGATCAATGGTACGATAAAACTCGGCTTTCTCTTCGGGCGTAAACTCGCCTTTGTGGTAATAGATCAACTCACCCTGCTTCGAGACCAGCAGAATCACAAAGTAGTTGTTGCAGCTGCCAAGCTCCCAGGAAGTCGAGAGGACGCGGCCCTTGTCTACCAATATTGTAGCTCCGTTTTTGGCCGTACGTTTGTTGGCAATGTTGCAGGCCAAACCATTGGGAATCAGCGGAGCATCCTTCAGATTCAAAATACCGAAGCCGTAGATATTGTCACCCGAAGCCAGGTGTTCCTCCTCCATTTCGGCGGCAAAATCGGCATTCTGATTCGGATGGTCGGGGTCTACATAGAAGATCAAAAGGTTCTTCTCACCCCACATCGGCAGGGTAGCGGGCTCACCACCCAATGTGTGCAGAGTCACATTCTCCACCCGCTTATACTCCTGGGCATAGAGGCTGGTGGCTCCCATAAGCAGCGCAAAAAGCAGTAAAAAGTTTCGTTTCATCTTGCAGAAATTTTGATAATCAATCGGGGGCAAAGGTACGATAAATTTCGCAAACCTATGCCCCCACAAACCAAACATGTTGGCCAAAAAGTCGATTAAAACGGCATTGTTACTATTACTATTCGCTGCCACGCTCACACTCCAACTCGGCAAGCAGATTGGCCGCACCTACCGAGAGCATATCCAACACCAGCTCGAAACCCTCTCGACCCTCGTAGTAGGGGTCGGGGACGTAGTGGTAATCCGGAAAGGCTTCGCGCGTGTAGCTGACCATCCGTTCGATGCGCTCGGCCTCCTTGCGCGAAGGGGCCAGGCGGTGCAGATTCTCGTAGTTGCTGTCATCCATCGCCAGAATAAGGTCGAAGCGCTCGAAATCCTCCTCCACAACGGGTCGTGAGCGGTGCACAAGGTTCAGGCCGCGCTTGCGAGCCGCTTCACGCATTCGTGCATCGGGCAACTCGCCCCGATGGCCCGCATAGGTACCTGCCGAATCTATCTCATAGAAGGCCTCCAACCCCTGCTTCTCAATCAGTGCACGCATAATCCCCTCGGCCGCCGGTGAGCGACAGATGTTGCCGAGGCAGACAAAGAGTATCCGCTGTTTCATTGCTTACCTATTAAAAATGGAGTCCGAGGCTCAGACTGTAGGTGTTGTGGAGCGGAGTATCCTTCTTGGCAAAGATGTAGGAGGCATCGATGCGAAAGAAGAGGACACTCAGACCGGCACCCACCGTGGCGTAGTCCTGGAAGGGGCCCTCAAGGCCCAAGTGATATCCACCTCGAATTTGGAGGAGCTCCATCAACTCATACTCCAGACCCAGAGCGAGTTCCGAACCCTTCAGCGTGTCGGGATTGAAGAAACGGCTCACATCGGCTGCCACAGTCAGGGCATGCGATTCGTGGAGCTTCAGATCGAAGGCTGCACCGAGGGTCAGGTTGATGGGCAGCTCGGCATTATCGACCCCCGAGAGGTAACCTCCCAGGTTGCTGAGCTTCAGACCCACCAGGAAGGCCGAACCCTTGATGGGCACGCGCAACGCCGCACTGATATCGGCCGAGAGGGCATTGGCCGTCTGGTCCAAATCGTCGCGGTAGTTGATGTAGCGACCCGTGATACCGATCGAGAAGATGCGGGCAATGGGGCGCGAGTAGCCCAACTCAAAGGACATATCGCGACCTCCATCGTAATCAAAGTGGCGCCATCCGGCCTGAATCGCACCTCCGGTCAGGAATTGGTAGTAGCCCGAGAGCGAGAAGTAGTTGCCGGCATCGGTTCCGTAGTAGGAGGTTCCGATCTGCACGGGAGCCTTCGCAAAGCTCACTAACGCAGGGTTGTTGAAGATGGTCTGCGACGAGGAGATGGTCGTGGCCGTTACACCTCCCATTGCCATCGAGCGGGCATCGGGATTCAGGGTCATCGTACCATACTGCGCCTTGGCAGCTGCCGTAACCCCCAGAAATGCAATCAAAAACAGAATCTTTCTCATAACAAAAGGGATAATATTTTTGCAAAGATACAAAAAATTGGCAATTATTTAATGAGCAATTTTTTCAATTAGGAATTAGGAGTTAGGAATGAGGAGATTTTTAATTAAACTGAGTAATGAGAAATGAGCAATAAGCAATTTTTCAATTAGAAATGAGGAATTATTCCTAAGGTAGAAAATTTTGAATTTTGAATTGTTAATTTCCCCAGTTTCCTCAGCTTCCACAGCATTTCGCCACCCAATCCGGAATTTGGCGAGAGAAGGTAGCAGTTACAACTATCGTGCAGTGAGCCCCGGATGGGGGTGGCGTAACGCCACTTCTAATATTGGGGCCCCATGAGAGAATTTGGCGAGAGAAGGTAGCAGTTACAACTATCGTGCAGTGAGCCCCGGATGG
>CAYRPL010000001.1:28979-33323 GCA_964426045.1 uncultured Alistipes sp.
GGGTGGCGTAACGCCACTTCAAATATTGGGGCCCCATGAGAGAATTTGGCGTGAGAAGGGGTCAGGTGCAACGCTCGGTAAAAAAATCGCGGATGGGGCATACTTAACGTATGTTCCATTCGCGATTTTTTTATTAGCGGCCGCAGATGGCCCCTTATCACGCCAAATTTAGCAGTTCATGGCACCACAACAGTGAATAACCTGCCCGCTGACATACGACGAAAGGTCGGAAGCGAGGAATAAAGCTACGTTGGCCACATCCTCGGGCAGACCGCCACGACGCAGAGGAATCTGCTTGTACCAGCCCTCCTTCACCTCGTCGGGCAGCTTGTCGGTCATCTCGGTGATGATGAAGCCCGGAGCGATGGCGTTGGCACGAATACCGCGGGGACCCATCTCCTTGGCAATCGACTTGGCAAGACCGATCATACCGGCCTTCGATGCCGAGTAGTTGCACTGTCCGGCGTTACCGCTCACACCCACAACCGACGACATGTTGATAATCGAACCCGACTTCTGGCGAGCCATGATGGGGGTTACGGCGTGGATGAAGTTGAAGGCCGACTTGAGGTTTACGTTGATTACGGCATCCCACTGGCCCTCCGACATACGCATCATCAGACCATCCTTCGTGATACCGGCGTTGTTTACGAGGATATCGATACGACCGAAGTCGGCGAGAATCTGATTTACCACCTCGTGGGTCTCCTCGAAGTTGGCGGCATTCGAAGCGTAGCCCTTGGCTTTTACGCCCAAAGCTGCGATTTCGGCCTCGGTAGCCTTGCCATTCTCGTCAATCACCAGGTCGGTGAAGGCAACGTTGCAACCCTGCTCGGCATACTTCAGAGCGATTGCCTTACCAATACCACGGGCAGCACCCGTTACAACTGCCACTTTTCCTTCCAATAATTTCATAGTTTTCTATTTTTTTGGTTGTACGATTCGTTCTGTTGCGGGGGATAGCGAGAAATTGTTAAAAATCTATCTCTCATCCCCTCATAAACCGCACAAAGGTACAATTTATTTTTGGGTTTCGCACACTTTGCCCTATTTATTTGTCGGTTTTGCCACTTTTGTAAACTATTCGATTGCCGATTTTCCGATTCAACCGAAGTTTTTCAAACAAGGGAAAAGAGGCAAAAAGCGAAACGCCACACCTTAGCTACCAACAAAAACCGCCCGAGCACAAGCCCGAGCGATGAGGAGATAAAACGAGGCGTCTTACAACTTTCTCGAGTTATTTGCTAAAAGTCATACCCGACAATCGCATCGGCATAGTCGCTCCAATATTGAGCGCTCTTGTAAGCATCAACCGACGCATTGGGAACATAGATTTTGCGGTCGGAAGCATTACCGTAGAACATAGAACCAGCTCCCATAGGAGGTGTCGTCGGTTCGCAATAGACGCTTGCCAGAGCTGTGCAAGCACCGAATGCTTCACCCTTAATCGAAGTTACACTATTGGGAATGGTAATGTTGGTCAGACCAAAGCAGTTTTCGAATGCCCTATATCCAATTTCAGTTATGCTATCAGGAATGGCTATACTCGTTAGGTCGGTGTAATTTCTGAATGCCTTGGGTCCTATCGAGGTTATACCATAAGGAATAACATATTCGGTTAATCCGACCGGTGCGAAGGAATTCAGTACTCCATCCACAATCAAACAACGATTATCTGACGAGGCAAATCGACCATAAAATGCCGTCAGTGCGGTGCAACTATCAAATGCGGACTCACCAATCGAGTTAACGCTATCAGGGATAGTGATACTCTTAAGACCGGTGCAATGTTCGAACACCCACGCACCCATAACACTCACACCATTGGGAATGGTTACACTCGTCAGGCCGAAACAATCGGCAAAAGCGCCATTATCTATCGTTCTAACCCTGTCACCAATGGTCACACTTGTCAGAGTATTGCACCCTCCGAATGCGGCTTTTCCAATATAGGTTACATTGTTTGGGATGACAATAGTCGTCAGAGCGGTGCAGTCATAGAATACTTGATCCGCAATTGAAGTAATACCATTAGGAATATTCACACCTATCAGGCTACTACAACCCCAAAATGCAAAACGTTCTATCGAAGTCACGCTGTCGGGGATGTTTACACTTGTCAGACCGGCGCAATCATAGAATGCTCCCTCTCCAATCGAAGTAACACTGTCGGGAATAGTAACACTTGTCAGGCCAGCGCACTTATAGAATGCATACGCTCCAATCGAAGTAACCAACCCATCAAAGGTAATAACTCCCTTCCCGTTTTCGTAGGTATTCGATACAATATTGACACCAAAGTCAGTCGCATCATGAGACTCTACAATATTCCCATCGGTCGATGTGTACCAAATCTCGTTGGATGCGGGCTCGGTTGGCCCAGGTTCAGGTTCCTGCTCCTGTTCCTGTTCCAAGCGAATCTCCAATACATCGTGCGAGTAGCTGATGGTCTGGGTTGTACCATCGCCCAAGATATCCGAATCGGCAAAGGCGCGGACATAGTAGCTCTTGCCCTTCTCCAGACCTGAAAGAGAGGCTGTGAAGGTATCATCCGAATTAAGGGTGGTTTTCACCGTTTCGTCGTAGGTCGTGGGGGTATCGTCGGTGGCCCAGCAGAAACCTACGCCATGGATTTCACCACCGCCCGTATCACCCACACGGGCCGAGAAGGTGGCCGTAGCCTCATCAACCAACCGAAAATCGCTAAGCAGCACGCTCGAGCGGGTCGGTGTGGTGAAGGTCTTTAGGGTCGAGGTCATCTCCTCCAAACCGTTGGAGGCGTATGCAACATAGAAATAGGTATGGCCAATCTTCAGGTTGGTAATCTGTTGTGAGAAGGAGGCGAGGCCCCGTTCATCGCTATAGCGGAAGACATCGGTATCGGCCGACGAGAAGTCGGAGGTGGAGCTCACCTTAAAGCCATACTCCCGAATCATTGCGTTGGCCGGAGCCATAATGCGACCTGTCAGCACGGCCGAAGTGCGCAGTAGTTCAGTCGCCTCATCCACAAAGACTTCGGGGACATTGTTAATTGATTCCGGGTCCTCCTTACACCCAGTTGTGCTGCACAGAGCCACAAAGGCGAGCAGGCAAAAGATAAAAATTTTTTTCATCGTATAAAATAGTGTTTTTTAGT
Organism: uncultured Alistipes sp.; assembly: GCA_964426045.1. Taxonomy (GTDB): domain Bacteria; phylum Bacteroidota; class Bacteroidia; order Bacteroidales; family Rikenellaceae; genus Alistipes. Next base: position 32,116 of record CAYRPL010000001.1, read on the forward strand.
TTGTTCTCTGCTAAACACACAAATAGAAAAGTGTGGAGCTAACTTTGTTTATCTGATAGTAGGCATTTGGCAGGGCCCCAACGCAATAAACAATACCCCACACCGAACAGTCCATGCCTAACGCATGACCGTACACGGTGATGAGTGTCTGTATTGCTTATCCCAGCGTTGTCAAATCGCCAAATTTTACTATCAAGGATTAGCGAAACACTTTCACTAAAAATATGTCGTCGCCCATCACAGACGACACCACAAAGGTAGGAATTTTTTCGCAACCGGCAACACTCCGCGGCTCCTTGCCCGCATAAAAGAGCAGGAATAAAATTATTTTTTGGTCATCGGAGCACTTTTTTTGGCTGCGAATTGGAATTTTACAAAAAAAATAGATACCTTTGTTAGGATTGAAAGACAAAAAAAGGAAATCAACCAATATTGAACCTTATAACTGTATGAAAAGAGACGAACAGATTTTTGACCTTATCGCTCGCGAGCGTAAGCGTCAGATGGGCGGCATCGAGCTGATTGCCTCCGAGAACTTTGTCAGCGACCAGGTAATGGAGGCCATGGGCTCCGTGCTGACCAACAAGTATGCCGAGGGCTATCCCGCAGCCCGCTACTACGGCGGTTGCCAGGTGGTGGATGAAGTAGAAAACCTCGCCATTGCCCGCATTTGCGAGCTCTATGGTGCCGAGTATGCCAACGTGCAGCCCCACTCGGGTGCTCAGGCCAACATGGCCGTATTCTTCGCCGTGATGCAGCCCGGTGATACCTTCATGGGTCTGGATCTGGCACACGGCGGCCACCTCTCGCACGGCTCGCCGGTGAATATGTCGGGTAAGTATTTCAACGCCGTAGGCTATCAGCTCGACGAGGCTACCGGTCAGGTAGACTACGAGGCCATGGAGCAGAAGGCCCTGGAGTGCAAGCCCAAGCTGATTGTGGGTGGTGCTTCGGCCTACTCGCGTGAGTGGGACTACAAGCGCATGCGCGAGATTGCCGACAAGGTAGGCGCTCTGCTGCTGGTGGATATGGCCCACACGGCCGGTCTGATTGCTGCCGGTCTGTTAGACAACCCCGTGAAGTATGCTCACATCGTAACCTCGACCACCCACAAGACCCTGCGCGGTCCTCGTGGCGGTATTATCCTGATGGGCAAGGACTTCGACAATCCTTGGGGTCTGACCACGCCGAAGGGTGTTGTGAAGAAG
>CAYRPL010000002.1:0-30196 GCA_964426045.1 uncultured Alistipes sp.
GCACACGCTGCACACGGTGTACGCCCGACTCATACTTCAGCGTACCATAGACATTCGAGCCCGTCACCTTCATCACTACCTCCTTGAAGCCTCCGGCGGCACCCTCGGACTGCGAAGTGATCTCATAGCGCCAGCCCTTCGACTCGACATACTTGGTGTACATACGCAGCAGGTCACCGGCAAAGATTGCCGCCTCGTCACCGCCCGTACCACCGCGAATCTCGACAATGGCATTCTTGGCATCCTGTGGATCCTTCGGGATCAGCAGCAGCTTTATCTCCTCCTCAAGCTGCGCCACCTGCGGCTCCAGCTCGGTCACCATCTCGCGAGCCATCTCGCGCATCTCCTCATCCTTGTCATTGACCAGCGTATCCTTGGCCTCGGCCAGGTTGGCCAGCGCCGTGCGATAGCGATCCGAGGTCTCGATGATGGGCTCGAGCTCCTTATACTCCTTGGTCAGCTGGACAAACTGCTTCACGTCGGCAATCACCTCAGGGTCGGTAAGTTTCTGTCCCGTCTCCTCATACTTGAGCTTGAGGCCGTCCAGACGCATTAAAATCGAATTATCTGCCATAAAAAATATATATCTTTGCTTTTGACTGCAAAGGTACAAAACAATCAGGAATTAGCAATTAGGAATTAGCAATTTTTTAGTTATCAGTTTGCGGTTTGCTGTTTTCAGTTTTGAATTTTGCCCCCCATCGCCCCTATTTTTCACGGGTAGCATTTTTGTTACCCGCACAACCGGTGACGAGGAGTATAAGATATTTATTCCAGCCTCTCTCATTGCTCATTTTCATCTCCCTCTTGCAAAAAAGCACTGCGCAACGGAAAGTTGCGCGGCACATACCAAGCCGGCTGATTAGCGAACCGGACTTGGTGAGGTTTATTCAATGGCTTCGGCTTTGAATAATGTGCGGAAGTAGCGGGGATTTTTGCCACTCCAAGTGTCTATGTAGTCCCAAATAAAGGCATCCTCGCCCAAGGCTATCAGATGATAATCTCGATTATCGATTGTCAATATGCGTGTTTCAGGGTTAAACGACCACTCTCTTGTCTGATAGGAGTCGTGATGCTCCACACAAGAGGTCGACCAATCCCTCAGCTCTCCATCCGGCAGAAAAATGTATTGAATCTCTCCACAACCGTCAGCTCCGTCTACCAACAAATCGAAGTTCATCTCTGCCCAATTTTCGGTATACTTATAATAGTTTGTTCGAACCCAAAGTTTTCCATCCAAAAGCTCCGATACCAAATTGGCATCATAATTTCCACAGGTCGCAATAATATCTGCTAAAAACTCCTTGGATGCCGCGTATCTGTCTACAGGTGCCTGCTCAGGCGCTGGCATTTCCTCCTCGTTGCTACAGGCCATTCCTAACAGGAAAAGCATGCAAATGAAAAATAGCTTTTTCATAGATGTTAGGTTTTAAAAAGTTAATATTATAAATAGGTGCGACCCATATTAGGGTTCAAAATTCACCTTTCATTTTACAAATTTACGAAAAATAAATGTTATAGTGAAATGTAAGTCTTTTTTGATGGATTGAATAAACTTTGGGGAAATTCTAAATTCAAAGAGGAAAACCCGCCGCTGAAAAATGGCTTATAAAAAGGGCGGTCGAAAAAAAGCCGCCTTCGACTGGCGGCTTATGGGTGGTAGTATGCTAATTTCTCTCTTTACGCCGGGCAAAGGCTTCGCGGCGGGATTTCAGTCCTTTGCGCCAGCCCTCCCAGCGGATATAGCGCAACTTCTTTTCGGGGTAGATATCTTTAATTGTCACCAGGATACCCGTCTCTTCGACGTTGCCGAAATCGGTGTTGATAACCGTATCGAAGAGGCGCATCGTGGGCGAAAGGTTCATATAGAGGTGGACCAGGGGCGGGATATTCTCGCCGTGCTCGCGCAGGTGCTGCACCAACAGGCGCTGATTCTCCTCATAGCTCTCGGCCGGAAAGAGGTTTTCAGCAATCGTGCCCTCGTAGGGCGGAAGTTTATGGATGCCCTCAACCAGGTTGTCGCGGTCGGCAAAGTAGTGCTCCAGGAAGTGGAAGAGGATGGCGCGGGCCTCACGGTCATAAGTGGGATACATGGTCACCTTGCCAAAGAGGTAGCGGGTCTTGGGGTTGAGGACCACCAGGGCTCCCAGGCCATCCCAGAGGTTATCCAATGCGTAGAGGCTCTTGGAGTTACGGCGGGCCTGGTACTGCAACTGCACAAACGAACGTCCCAGCTCGATGGTGTAGGGCAGAAAACGACGACGGAAGCGGTCGCTGAAGCGGAAGTAGTGCTCCGTAGAGAGGCACTCGGGGCAGGAGGTGGTGCAGACAATAAAGCGATAGCCCCCCACAATCTCTTGGGCAGCGGGGTCCCAGACAATCAACTGGCTGTAGCCTGCGGGGGCCAGGTCTTCGTTGTCGATATCGACCTCATCACCCGTGCCGCCGCCGGCCGCACGGAAGGCCTCCTCACGCAGACGACCCACCTCGCGCATCAGCGCAGGGCAGTCGGCCGCCTCAAAGACATAGATCTCATTCGAGGCCTTTTTCGTATCGCGAATCTTACGCTCGGGAGTCAGCTCCCGAATCAGGGCTTCGCGTTCAACGGGTTCTATGAGCGGTTTCATAAAGATTCTTCCTTTCTGACGACAAAGATAGATATTTTGGACAAACTGACCAACTATTTCTCCTTTTTGAGCTCCTCGCCCAGCCGATAAACCGCCTCGCGGACATACTGCGTCTGCTCGCTAAGTGAGCCAACCGCCTGTAAATCAGCCAGCTCAATGGGTTTGCCGACACGGATACGGAAGTGACGGCCCTGCTGCAAAAACATCTCATCGGCCAGGTAGAGCATCTCGATATTGAGTTTCAGGCCCAACTTCTGGCGGAAGGAGGAGAGGCGATAGAAACGCTTCGAGAGCTCACCCTCAACGAAGACGGGAACCACCTCACGACGTGTGGCGTGGGCCTTACGGATGAAATTGTTATGCCACTTCAAATCCTGCACGCGCCCCTCGATACGACGCGAGCAGAGGCCTGCAGGGAAGGTCAGCACCGGCAAATCACCATAGAGCACCTCCTCGAAGCGACGAGCATAGTCGCTGTTTTGGGCACCATGTTTATTGACCGGCACCCAGAGCGGGCGCAGCGGGTCGATATGCATCAGCAGGTCGTTCACAATCACCCGTGCATCGCCGAAGTGTTCAATCAGCTTATCGGCCAGCATCATGCCGTCCATCCCGCCGAAGGGGTGGTTTGAGGCAAAGAGGTAGCGACCATCACGCTGAAGGTTTTCGAGCCCCTCAATTTCATAGCTTACCTTCAACTTTTCGAACGAGGCATGGATAAACTCCTGCGGCGAGGAGTCCCAATGTCGGGCCAGCACCTCGTTGATCTCGTCCTGATGCACAATCCGGCAGAGGTAGTTGATCAAAAAGCGCGGCACATAGCGCGAAGCCTTGGGAGCCTTCGACTTCAATACGGCTTGAATATCAATTTGTGGCATGGCTGCAACAATTTCTACAAAATATATTGGAACAAATATAGGTAAAATTTCCCATAAATTGACTAACTTTACACCCAAATTTACATATTTGAACTTATGACGACAGGATACCATACTCCGGTGCTGCTCGAAGAGTCGGTTGCGCTGATGGCGCTTCAGGGCTCGGAAATCTGTGCCGACCTCACCTTTGGCGGGGGTGGACACTCGCGTCGTATTCTGCAGGAGCTGGGGCCCGAGGGACATCTCTTCGGCTTTGACCAGGATCGCGATACGGTGGCGAATATCCCCGAAGATGAGCGATTTACATACGTTGCAAGCAACTTCCGGTTCTTGCGCGGGCAGCTGCGCTATCGGGGCGTGGAGCAGGTCGATGCCATTTTGGCCGACCTCGGGGTCTCGTCGCACCACTTCGATGCCACCGAGCGAGGATTTTCGTTTCGCGGCGAAGCGAAGCTCGATATGCGCATGAATCAGCGTGGTACACTCACCGCCGCCGATGTGGTGAATCGCTACGACAACGAGGCTCTGACCCGTATTCTGCGCGATTGGGGCGAACTGGAGACCCCCTGGAAGGTGGCCAACTGCATCGAGCGGGCCCGCAGTGCGCAGCCCATTCTGACCACGGCCGATTTGGTAAAGGCCGTAGCTCCCTGCACCCCCAAGAAGAGTGAGGCGAAGTTTCTTACCAAGCTCTTCCAGGCGTTGCGTATCGAGGTCAATGGCGAGATGGAGGCCCTGAAGATGGCCCTCGAACAGAGCCTGAAGATGTTGAAACCCGGAGGTCGTCTGGTGGTTATTTCATACCACTCGCTCGAAGACCGTTTGGTAAAAAATTTCCTCCGAAGCGGCAACTTCGAGGGGCATATCGAGAAGGATTTTTACGGGCGGGTATCGACCCCCTTTGAGCTCGTAACCCGCAAAGCGGTCACCCCGAGCGACGAGGAGCTGAATAGAAATCCGCGCTCACGCTCGGCCAAGTTGCGGGCAGCCATCAAACTCCCCGCCACAGAAAAGTGATAGAACCAAGCCAACGATGCAACACGACACCGATTTTAACCCCATCAGCGAAGAGGAGCGTCTCCGTGAGGAGGCCGACTTGGAGTTGGCCCGCCGAATACGGCGGGAGGTGCGTCGTGTGCAGAGCGGAGAGGCCCGCGAGGAGATGGAACGCGAGGAGGCCGAGGAGCGTGCCCGGCAGGCCGAGTGTGAGGCGGCCAGAGAGCGTGAGGAGCGCCGGCAACGCAATCCGCTGCGGGGCCTGGTGACGGGCAACATCCTGCGTCAGGAGTGGCTGACGGTACACTACCGCTACCCGCTGCTGATTGCCGGAGTATTTTTGTTGAGTATTTTTGTTATGTTCTGGTCCCTGAGGCTCGATATGCGCCTCACACGCACCGAGGCTGAGGTGCAGCTGCTGCGTGAGCGCTCGCTCAGATTGGAGCGTGAGCGAACCCGCCGCACAAGCCACTCGGCCATTGTCGAGGAGCTGCGCAGGCGCAACATTCCGCTCGAGGACCCCATAGCTCCGTGTGAGATAATTGAGTAACGAAATGGAACAGGAGGGAAAATCGAAGATTAAGCGCGACATCCTGCTGCGAGTTCGGATGCTCTATCTGCTCTTTGTGGGGCTGGGATTGGTGATTCTGGGCCGTCTGATTTGGGTGCAGGCCTTCAGTCGCGAGGTGCGCATCAACAGTGAGCGCATCGAGGGGCGCATCTTCCGTCAGGAGGTGGTGCCGGCCCGTCGCGGCAACATCCTGGCCCGCAACGGCGAGGCGTTAGCCACCTCGATTTTCCGCTACCGTGTGGAGTTCGATATGGCGGCCGAGGGGTTTGATTCACTCGAACTCTTCCACGAACAGAGTGACTCGCTGGCCAAGTTGCTGGCCCTCCACTTCGGGGATCGCTCGGCAGCCGAGTACAGCCGCCTGTTGCGTGAGTCGCACGCCAAGCACTACCGGTTAGTCTACCGCAAGGATACGACCTACTACAACTCTGCTTCGTGGTTGGGGCGCCTGATTGACCGCATGCGGGGCGAGGAGCAGACGACCCGCAAACTCTACGACACGCTGCGTGACCCGCGGCCCGTAGAGATTCTGCCCCGCGAGGTCGATTACACCGAGTGGCAGACCCTGAAAAAGTTCCCGATTCTGAATTGGAACCTCGGCATGGTCTACCGCTTGGAGCGAAGTGACGAGCGCCTCTATCCGCAGGGGGAGGTGGCACGTCGCACCATTGGTCGTGCCGACGAGCAGGGCGAGTATGGGATCGAGGCCCTCTGCCGCGAGCAGCTGGCCGGACGGGATGGTCTGGAGTGGCGACAGCGCATTGCCCACGGATTCTCGGGCCGTGTGGCGGGCCACAAGGGGAATATCGAACCCGAGGATGGGGCCGATGTGGTAACGACCCTCGATGCCGACATCTCGGATGTGGCCGACAAGGCACTACGTCGCCAACTCGAGCGGCAGAATGCGCTGTGGGGAACCACGATTGTCATGGAGTGTGCGACGGGTGAGATTTTAGCCCTCTCGAACCTGGGACGACGCTCCGATGGCAGCTATGCCGAATTGGAAAACTACGCCCTGAGCCGCCGCATGGAGCCCGGCTCGACCTTCAAGGCGGCAGCCCTGCTGGCGCTGATTGAGGATTGCGGGGCCGACCTCTCGCTCAGCTACGACTCGGGCGACGGAAAAAAGGTCGAGGTGGGCCGTGCCATCGTGCAGGATGCCCACGACGGCTATGGCGTCACCGATTTGAAGACCGCCACCGCCCAATCGCTCAATGTCTTCTATGCCAAAGCGATATACGAGGCCTACAAGGAGAATCCGCAGCGCTATGTCGATTTTTTGAAGCACCTGCACTTAGATCGCCCGATGGGGTTGGAGGCCTTGGGTGAGCGCTCGCCGCTGCTACCCGAGCCGGGTGGGAAGCTGTGGTATCCGCACGTCACGCTCCCGAATCTGGGCTACGGCTATGCCATCGAACTGACCCCGCTGCAGGTGGCAACCCTCTACAACGCCATCGCCAACGGAGGGGAGATGGTGGCACCCCGCCTGATTCGCGAGATTCGCAAGGAGGGCAAAGTAATCGAAGAGTTCGAGAAGCGGGTGCTGGTCGAGGAGATCTGCTCCGAGGAGTCGCTTAAAAAGGTGCGCGAGTGTCTGGAGGAGGTGGCCCTGAGCGGTACGGCCAAATACTATTTGGGTGACACAACCCGTTATCGTGTGGGAGCCAAGACCGGAACAGCCAAGTTTGCCCAGGGGGGTATTCACTACTCCGACGGCTACTACTTAGGTACGATGGTGAGCTACCTGCCGGCCGAGAAGCCCCGCTATACGGTTCTCACGTCGCTCTTTACGCAGCGTGGTCGCGGTACGACGATTTATGGTGCCGGCCTGGCGGGCCCCGTTGTGCAGCAGTTGGTGGGCTACCTCTCGACCCGCGATGCGGAGTTGCAGACGCCCATCAAGGAGCAACTCGACGACCATCCCAAAGCCCTCAAGGGGGGTGATATGGCGGCCCTGCGTCGTGTTGCCGACCACTATAATAGTGACCTGAAGGTGGAGCGTCGTCAGGGCTGGGCCCGTGTAAAGGGGGACTCGACAGGTCTGAGGGCCGAGCCGACAGAGCCCGCCGTGGGGAGAATGCCCGATGTGCGGGGAATGGGTCTCAAAGATGCCCTCTATCTGCTGGAGAGTCGGGGGCTGAAGGTACGTTTTACCGGTTCGGGAGCTGTGGTTGGACAGTCACCCGAGGCGGGTAGTGCCCTGAAAGAGGGTGCTACGGTGAGCATTAAACTAAAGTAAAATTGCAATAAGATGAAAAAACTAACCGAGTTGCTTCGGGGTGTAAGCTACCGAGAGTGGGTGGGGCCGAAGGATTCGCAGGTGCGAGCCTTGTGCTACGACTCACGGCAGGTGGGCGACAAGGATTGCTTCTTTGCCGTGGTGGGGGTGGCAAGTGACGGCCACAACTACATCGCAAAGGCCATCGAGGCGGGGGCTCGCACGATTGTCTGCCAGCGACTGCCCGAGGTGTGCGACGAGCGGGTGAGCTATGTGGTGGTCGAAGATACAAACCTTGCCATGGCTGCGCTCAGTGGTAACTACTATGGAAATCCTTCGCGGGAGCTGAAGTTGGTGGGTGTGACCGGCACCAACGGCAAGACCACGACAGCGACGCTGCTGGCCGACCTCTTTAAGAAGATGGGCTACCGCACGGGGCTGATTTCGACGGTGGTATACCGTGTCGGGGAGCGCGAAATCCACTCGACACACACCACGCCCGACACGCTGCGCCTGAACGCCATGCTGCGCGAGATGGTCGATGCGGGGTGTGAATACTGCTTTATGGAGGTTTCGTCACACGCCATAGCCCAGCACCGTGTAGCGGGTCTGCACTTTGCGGGAGGAATCTTCACCAACCTCACGCACGACCACTTAGACTACCACAAGACCTTTGCCGAGTACCTGCGCATCAAGAAGTCCTTCTTCGACTCGCTGCCCAAAGGGGCCTTTGCGCTGGTCAATGTCGATGACCGAAACGGCCGTGTGATGGTCCAGAACACCGCTGCCGAGGTACATACCCTCTCGCTGCGCTCACCGGCCGACTTCCGCTGCAAGATTATCGAGATGCAGATGGATGGTATGCTGCTCCAGATGGATGAGCGCGAGGCGTGGTTCCGCCAACTGGGCCGCTTCAACGCCTACAACCTGCTGACCATCTACGCCGTAGCCCGCCTGCTGGGTGCCGAGCGAGAGGAGACCTTGCGCCTGATGAGCACCTTAGATTCGGTGAGCGGCCGCTTCGAGACGGTCTATGCCGCCGATGGCACGGTGGCCGTGGTCGATTACGCCCATACGCCCGACGCGTTGGAGAATGTGATTCAGACCATCGAGGAGATTCGTCGCCCCGAGCAACAGCTGATCGTGCTGTGCGGTTGTGGTGGTGACCGTGACCGCACCAAGCGCCCCGAGATGGCGCAGATTGCCGTGAAGTACGCCTCGCTGGCCATCTTCACCTCGGATAATCCCCGCACCGAGTCACCCGAAGCCATTTTAGACGATATGGTCGAGGGTCTCGACCCCACGGCCCGCTACCTGCGAATGGCCGACCGTGGTCAGGCCGTGCGTGCCGCAGCCGTGGCTGCCCGAGCCGGAGATATCATCCTGCTGGCCGGCAAGGGTCACGAGACCTATCAGGTCATCGGCACCGAAAATCTCCACTTCTCCGACAAAGAGGAGATTTCTAATTGTTTCAAGGCTTTGCACAACACAGCCAATTAATGTAGAACAACGATTACACGACTTGTTTCAAGGCTTTGCACAACAGAACAAATTAACGTCTAACCACTAATAACTGACAACTGTAAATATGCTATATCATCTGTTTCAATATCTTGAGGGTGTTCTCGACCTGCCGGGCTCGGGAATATTTCAGTACATCTCGTTTCGTGCGGCAGCAGCCATCATCTTAGCCCTGCTGATTGCCATTGTCTTTGGTAAGCGCATCATCCGCTTTCTGCAGCGCAAGCAGATTGGCGAGGAGATTCGCGACTTAGGACTCGAAGGACAACTCGCCAAGCGAGGAACCCCCACGATGGGTGGTCTGATTATCCTGATGGCCATTCTGATTCCGGTACTCCTCTTCGGACGCCTGGACAACCCCTACATCCTGCTGCTGCTCGTCTCGACCATCTGGCTCGGCTTCATCGGCGGTCTGGACGACTACATCAAGGTCTTTCGCCACAACAAGGAGGGTCTGAAGGGGCGCTTCAAAATTGTGGGCCAGGTAGGTCTGGGTGTAATTGTCGGCCTGGTGATGTGGCAATCCCAGGAGATTGTGGTGCGCGAGAAGGTTTCGATTCCGGTCGAGACAATTCAAATCGACGAAGCGGGGAATGAGGTGGTGAACCACAGCCGCAAGGTGGTGCTGAGTCCCGAGGCGACCAAGAGCAACAAGACCACCATTCCCTTCCTGAAGAACAACGAGCTGGATTACAGCGACCTGGTGGGTGGCAACCAGGGGCTCTCGTGGCTGCTCTACATCGTGGTTGCCATCTTCGTAGTGACGGCCGTATCGAATGGAGCCAACCTGACCGACGGTCTGGATGGCCTGGTGACGGGAGTTTCGGTGCCGATTGTCGTGGTGATGGGTGTGCTGGCCTACCTCTCGGGCCACATCGTCTATGCCGACTACCTCAACATCATGTACATCCCGGGCAGTGGCGAGGTGGTGGTCTTTGCCGCCGCCTTTGTCGGAGCCCTGGTCGGATTCCTGTGGTACAACTCCTTCCCGGCCCAAATCTTCATGGGTGACACGGGTTCGCTCTCGATTGGCGGTGTGATGGCCGTGATGGCCCTCTGCCTGCGCAAGGAGCTGCTGCTGCCCCTGCTCTGCGGCATCTTCCTGATGGAGAGCCTCTCGGTGATGATTCAGGTGAGCTACTTCAAATACACGAAGAAGAAGTATGGCGAGGGTCGCCGCATCTTCCTGATGTCGCCCCTGCACCACCACTACCAGAAGCGCGGCTTCTTCGAGACCAAAATTGTGGTTCGCTTTTGGATTATCTCGCTACTTTTGGCTGCACTCACGTTGGTAACCTTAAAGATTCGCTAAAAAGTATGAAAAGAATAGTTGTTTTAGGAGGCGGAATCAGCGGCTATGGTTCAGCCATTTTGGCCCAAAAGAAGGGTTTTGAGGTCTTCCTCTCGGATGCCGGCAAGATTGCCGACCGCTACAAGGCGAAGTTGGAGGAGTGGAAGATTCCCTACGAGGAGGGAGGGCACACCGAGGAGCTGATTCTTAGCGCTTCGGAGGTCATCAAGTCGCCCGGAATCCCCGAGAAGGCCCCCATCATTCAGAAGCTGCGCGAGCGGCAGATTCCGATTATTTCGGAGATGGAGTTCGCCTTCCGCTACTTAGGCAAGGCCAAGACCATCTGCATCACCGGCTCGAATGGCAAGACCACGACCACGTCGCTCATCTACAAGATTATGCACGATGCCGGCAAGCGTGTGGCCTTAGGAGGCAACATCGGCGAGAGTTTCGCCTACTCCGTGGCGCAGGGAGGCTATGATTGGTATGTACTGGAGCTCAGCTCCTTCCAATTGGATGGCATGTATGAGTTCCGAGCCGATATTGCCGTGTTGATGAACATCACGCCCGACCACTTGGATCGCTACGACTACTGCTTCCAGAACTATGTGGACTCGAAACTCCGCATCACGCAGAACCAGCACTCGCGCAACTACTTCATCTACTCGGGTGACGACGAGGTGATTTGGAACGAAATCGAGAAGCGTGGTACCGCCCTCCACATGAAGCAGCTGCCCTTTGCCGTCAAGTCGGTGGTGGCAAGCGGTGTGGGTGACGCCTTCCCCGACGGGGACACGGGCAAGTTTACGGCCGTGGTGGGAACCAAGGAGGTCAATGTCGATACACGCAAGATGCAGATCAAGGGTCTGCATAATACCTACAACGCCATGGCCGCAACCCTGGCGACGCTGGCTGCCGGAGTTACACCGGCCAAGATTCGCAAGGCCATCTACGACTTCTCACCCGTGGAGCACCGCTTGGAGCCGGCCGGTGTAATCAATGGCGTGGAGTGGATCAACGACTCGAAGGCGACCAATGTCGATTCGGTATGGTATGCCCTGGAGTCGATGAAGCGCCCCGTGGTCTGGATTGCCGGAGGTACGGACAAGGGCAACGACTACGAACCCCTGAAGGGTTTTGCCCGCGAAAAGGTGCACACGCTGGTTTGTATGGGTCTGGACAACAAGAAGTTGGAGGAGAGTTTCCGAGGCGTGGTGCCCCAAATCATCTCCACCTCGTCGCTCGACGAGGCGATGCAGGCCGCCAAGAGCGCGGCTCGCGAGGGGGACACCGTACTGCTCTCTCCTGCCTGTGCCTCCTTCGACCTCTTCAAGAACTACGAAGAGCGTGGCCGCCTGTTCAAAGAGTGGGTTAGGGACAATTCATAATTCATAATTCACAATTCACAATTCAAAATTAGTGATTGAGGACTTCGTGTTACACGAAAGGTGGCTTAACAAAAAAGCAATAAGGGGTTGGGGCAAGGCGCTGTCGTGTTTACACGAAAGGCGGCTTGACAAAAAAGCAACAAGGAGCAGGCTCCTCTAAAAAGAGAAACAAAAAAACCAACAACCATGAAGGCAGGGCAAGAGATACAGGCAGAGGAGCAATCGCTCTTAAAGAGGATCTTTCGGGGCGACAAGGTGCTCTGGATTGCGGCAGCCGTCTTGGCCGTAATCTCGGTATTGGTGGTCTACTCTTCGACCGCCAAGATGGCCTATGCCGCCTCCGGGCTGCGCACCTCGGGCCACTTTCTGCGTGACCAAATTCTGATTCTGGTCCTCTCGGTGGCGGTGCTGATGTTTGTCTACCGCATAAACAGCCGTGTCTACAACTTCTTCTCCCGCTGGATATTTCTACTATTCTTAGGACTGACCGTGGCGGTCTACTTTTTGGGGCAGACGACCAACGGAGCGGCCCGCTGGATTCCGATTTTGGGATTCAACCTCCAGCCCTCCGAGGGGTTGAAGGTGGCCACGATTCTCTTTCTGGCCCGTCAGCTCGCCTCACGCCAAAAGGTGATTACAAAGCTTCGCATCGTACCGGCGCTCAACCCCTTCCGGTGGCGCGAAAAGGAGCAACGACAGATTTGGCGAGAGGGCACCTGGCCGATTCTGATGCCGATGGTGGCGGCCTGTGTGGTGATTTTTCCGGCCCACACCTCCTCGGCCGTGCTGGTCTTTGCCACCTCGCTGGTGATGATGCTTATCGGGCGTGTGCAGCTGCGAGAGTTGGCCAAGGTGGTGGGATTGGCGGTGCTGGGTGTCTTTCTGATTATGAGCCTCAACTTAGGGCGCAGTGCCACGGCCGGGGGGCGTGTGAGCACCTGGATTGAGCTCTGGAGCGAGGATCGCACCGAGGTCCCGACCAACGAGCTGACCGACACCGAGCGCTCGATGATTGCCATCCACAATGGCGGCTTGGTGGGCCAGGGAGCCGGCCAGAGTGCCATGCGTGTCGAGATGACCCACCCCGAGAGTGACTACGCCTACGCCTTCTTTGTCGAGGAGTATGGGCTGATTTTGGCCGTCGTGCTGCTGATGCTCTACCTGTGGATCTTCTTCCGCGCCATCCTGATCTTCGAGCGGTGCGGAACCGCCTTCCCGGGGCTTTTAGTGCTGGGCCTGGGGTTGCTGATTACCTGCCAGGCACTGCTTCACATCATGGTTACGCTGAACCTGATTCCCGAGACGGGGCAGACCCTGCCGTTGATTTCACGCGGCGGCTCTTCGACCCTCTTTACGGCCATTGCGCTGGGGATGATGCTCTCGGTCAGCCGCCAAAACGAGGAGCAGTCGCACGACAAACCCAAAGACCAAAACCTGACAGAAAGGGGTTAATACACAATTTTCTAATTATTGATTTTTCGATGGAAGATATTCGTTTGGATAAATATTTATGGGCCGTGCGCATCTTCAAGACGCGCAGCGATGCGGCCGATGCCATTCGCAACAACCGTGTGTTGGTCAATGATGCCTACTGCAAGCCCTCGCGCGAGGTGAAGATTGGCGACCGCATCTCGGTCAAGAAGATGCCCGTAGTCTATCAATACAAGGTGGTGGAGCTGGTCTCGAGCCGACAGCCGGCCAAGAATGTCCCTTTGTACTGCCTTAACATCACCCCCGAGGAGGAGCTGGCCAAGCAGAACGTACCGCGCGAGACCATCTTCGTATTCCGCGACCGCGGCACGGGGCGCCCAACCAAGAAGGAGCGACGCGATATCGACGCTCTGATGGAGGGCATATTTTACGACGACGAGGATTAAAAAAGAAAAAACGTCAAAAATAGGGGCAAAGAGTTTTTTTTAAAAATTAGAAATACGGGCCTTTTTTACTAAAGTGCGGGGATATTAGACTAAAAATTCCCCCCCCATAAAAAATCGCATTTTAGCATACTCTGAACGGTGTTTATCCGTATATTTGTCGGTGGATACGCGCGAAAATCCACAAAAATCACACAAATTTAAAAAGTGAAGTGATGAAACGATTTTCTATTCTTTTCTCCACGATGGCTCTCCTAATCTCACTGTTAGGAGCCTGCTCGGAGAGTACGGTACAGGAGGATGTTCCTGTGACCCCGCCCAAAGAGGTAAAGGATTTTACGTTGGAGGTGGTCGAGGTGACAAAGACCTCGATTGATTTTAAGGTGTCGCCCCGTGACAAGCAGATGAGCTACATCGTGCTGATTTCGGAACGTAGCTACTTCGAGGAGTTTGAATCCGACGAGGCGGTGATGGACGACGACCTGGCCTGGTTCCAGGGGCAGGCCGACAATCAGGCGATGAATTTGGATGTCTTCCTGCGTGGTCTGCTCAAAGAGGGTGATTTGACAGCCCGAGAAGAGGGTCTGCAGCCCGAGAGCGAATATTACCTTTACGCCCTACGGTCTGAATGAGCAGGGTGAGCTGCTGACCGAGATGGAGAAGGTACTCTTTAAGACGAAGTCGCTGGATATAACCGAGACTACCTTTGAGGTTGTGCTCTCGGATATCAACTTCAACTCTGCAAAGGTCAAGGTAACACCTTCGGATGGTTCGGCACTCTACTTTGTCAATGTTTTTTCGGAGGAGCACTATCAATACTTTGGTGGGAATGAAGAGGCTTTTGTCAACCAACTACTCTATGTACGCAACTACTACCTGGGTAAGGGTGCTACCATCGAGCAAATGATCGCCAATTTGGCCGTAGCCGGAGAGCGCGAGCTGGTTTTTGAGGATTTGGTCCCCAATACCAAGTATTACGCCTATGCCATCGGCATTGACCGCGACTTCTTTGCCAACACCGAAGCCGAAGTCAAGGAGTTTTCCTCGTTAAGCGCCGACGCTTCGGGGTTGAGCTTTGAGTTTAGCCTGACGGAGGTGACCTATGAAGGTATTGTGGGAACCGTAACCCCCTCAAACGGATGCTACTACTTCCTGGATTGGTGTGATGTGGAGAGTTTTACTGCGAAGGCCAAGGAGTTGGACAGCACCGATGCGGCAGCAGCTTACTTTATCGAAGAGGAGATTGCCTACGGAGCCGAGTGGTTTGGAGGTAGCCGTATTGAGTATCTGACCGAGATGGGTGCCATTCTCGGAACGGCCGTCTATCCGATTCAGGACCTTATGCCCGATACCGAATACCTGCTGATGGTGATGCCCATAGACCTCACAACCGGAGAGATTGCCGCAGAAAAGGCCTCCTTAAGCGACCCTTTCCGCACCGAGAACAAGATTTGGAGCGATGCTGTGGTGAACTTTGAGTTTGGTGATATCTATGATGGTTCGGTCCTCGCTGAACTCGACCCCGCCAACTTCCTGCAGTGTACAGGCTATGCTGTGATGCCCTATAAGGTGGTGGTCAATGCTACGGCTGTAAATTGGTACACGCAGTTCTACCCCTTTGATATGTCGGAGTGGGAGATGACTGACGAAGGCATCTATGACGAGCTGATTACCTACGGCTATGAGTGGGATCCCGAGAGCGTATCGCTCAACCGCACCGAGGGCATGGCCGTAATGGAGTGGGAGACGGTCTTTACCTTCCTGGGTATAGCCGAGGATGCCGAAGGAAACTTCGGTCACGGCGTCATGGAGACCCTCACGGCCCGGAAAGATCAGGTGGCTCCCGCCGAGGAGCTCCTCGAGCAGTTGGCTACCCCCGCCCGCCTGGCTCGTCCCGCCCACAAATCGCCCCTGCAGGCTCAGCAACGTAAGCCGCACGGCTTGAAGCGATAGCGGGTATTCATAAGAATAACAAGGAGGGCCTGTCTAACAAGTCTCCAAAAATGAAATTCACCCCCGCCAGAAGTGCATCTGACGGGGGTGAAATCGTTAGAATTTGACTTGTTAGACAGCCTCTCTTTGCTATAGATTAGTTCAGAAAAAATACAATGGCTGCAAAGTGGCATGCGACGGCCAGGTTGATAAGCAGATGCCAGACCATGTGGTGGTAGCGGAAGCCTTTGCGGGCGTAGAACCAGGCGCCAAGCGTATAGCAGAGGCCTCCGGCGGCAATCAGCACCAGCAGGGGGGTGGAGGCCTGGCGCAGGAAGAGCGGGAAGAAGAAGACCACGGTCCACCCCATAATCAGGTAGATGGTAAGGCTGATGGCCGGAATCGAGTGGCGCGAGAGCGACTTATAGAAGATTCCGAACAAAACCATGGCCCACTGCAGGGCGACAATCAGCCACCCCTGCCAGCCCCCGATAACCGAGAGTGCAATGGGGGTATAACTCCCCGCAATGGCCACATAGATAAAAATATGGTCCAAAATATGGAAGACCTCCTTATGACGCGATTGGGGATTCATCGAGTGGTAGAGGGTCGAGGCGAGGAACATCAGAAAAATCGACAAGACAAAGACCGAGACCCCAAAGGCCGAGAGGATGGGATGCTCGCCCCCATGCAGGTAGGCCCAGAGGGTCGCAAAGGGGAGTGCAAGCAGCGTCAGGGCCGACATCACACCATGGGTTATCGTATTGGCCACCTCCTCGCCAAAGGTGGGTATATAGACCTTTTTTACTTTTTTGCTACTACTCATAATCCAATATGTTTCAATATATTATACGACAAAATAATAGAAATATGCACGGGTTGGTGAGGCAAAGTTAATAAATCTGATAATTTTTGAGTAACTTTACGGCGAGGATTTTTGTGTAAACACCTTCTAAGATTTTGAACCATGGAACGAGTTGAACAATTGCGTACGCTGGTTGCCAAGCACTTCTCCGAGGCGACCCAAAATCAGGTAGCCGAAGCCCTTGTGGTTGCCGAGAAGCATCTGGGCGGGCGCACCCGATACAACGGCGCACCGCTCATGGAGCACAGCCTGGCGGTGGCCGAGATTGTGATTTCCGAGGTGGGATTGGGTCGCAACTCCACCCTTGCGGCGATTCTGCACGACGTGGTACGCATCGCCCACAAAGAGCTCCCTGCCGAGGATTTTTCTGCGCTCGTCGAGGAGCTGACTGCTCAATTCGGAAAGGAGGTGGCCGGCATTACGCTGGGCCTGAGCAACATCTCGGAGCTGAAGGTCAAGACCTCGAAGGAGCAGGCCTCGGATTTCCGCGACCTGATTGTCGCCTACTCCGAAGATCCGCGTGTGATTCTTATCAAGCTCGCCGACCGCCTCGAGGTGATGCGCTCACTCGAGATCTTCCCCAAGGAGAAGCACCGCAAAAAGGCTTGGGAGAGCCTGAACCTCTATGCCCAGATTGCCCACAAGCTGGGACTCTATAACATCAAAAGTGAGCTCGAAGACATCGCCCTGAAGTACCTCGAGCCGCAGGACTACGACCACATTCGTCGCAAGCTGAGCGAGAGCGAGAGTGAGCGCCTGGCCTTTATCGCCCGCTTCCTGGAGCCCATCACCGAGCGTTTGGACAAGCAGGGGATTCGCTACCACATCAAGAGCCGCACGAAGTCCATCTTCTCGATTTGGAACAAGATGCGCAAGCAGCACGTTCCCTTCGAGGGAGTCTTCGATATTTTTGCCTTGCGTATCATCATCGACTGTCCACTCGAAGAGGAGAAGCGCCTCTGCTGGACCGCCTACTCGGTGGTCAGCGACTGCTACCGCCCCAACCCCGAGCGTATGCGCGACTGGATCTCGATTCCGAAGTCGAACGGCTACGAATCTTTACATACGACCGTTTCGGCCGGCGATGGGCGTTGGGTCGAGATTCAGATTCGCACCGAGCGTATGGATGCCGTGGCCGAGCGCGGTATTGCGGCCCATTGGCGCTACAAGGGGGTCAATCAGGGGGGCCAGACGAGCGAAATGTGGCTCAGCCGCCTGCGTGAGTTGCTCGAAGAGAAGAGCTCCTCGATTGCCGAGCGCTTTGATGCCCGCCCCGTCACGCGCGAAATCTTTGTCTTTACCCCCAATGGCGATATTCGCAAGCTGCCCGAGGGGGCCACGATTCTGGACTTCGCCTTCGATATTCACACCAACCTGGGTTCCACCTGCTCGGGTGGTAAGGTCAATGGTCGCGCAGCCTCGATTCGCGAGGTGCTGCGCAATGGCGATATTGTGGAGATTCTGACCCAGAAGAACCAGACCCCGAAGGCCGACTGGCTGAACTTCGTCGCCACCTCGAAGGCCCGCTCACGCATCAAGGCCTATATCCGCGAGGAGCAGGCCAAGCATGCCCGCATGGGCCGTGAGGAGCTGGAGCGAAAACTCAAGAATTGGAAGGTCGAGAAGTCGATTGACGAGGCGGTGGCCTACCTCTGCAAGCACTTCAAACTGCGCACCGGCACCGAACTCTACGCCCTGATTGCCACACAGAAAGTCGAAATCGGCACGATCAAGGAGATTTTGAACCATTGGCTCTCGGGAGCTGCCGACGAGGAGCGCCGCCTGGCGGCCGCCGAGCAGGAGGCCGAGAAGCTGCGGGCCGCAGGTCGCAAAGAGGGGAGCCGCCTGAGCTCCGATGCACTGGTTATCGACGAGGGAATCAACAAAATCGAGTATAAGTTAGCCAAGTGCTGCAACCCGATCAAGGGCGACGAAATCTTCGGCTTCATCACCATCGGTACGGGCATCACCATCCACCGCACCGACTGTCCCAACGCCAAGCGCCTGAAGGAGAACTACCCCTACCGTGTTATCGAGGCCCGCTGGCGTGCCTCGGTCGATGGCGCCTTCCGTGTCACTATCGCCATTGTAGCCAAGAGCGAGGCGGGTATCGCCAACCAGATTACCGAGATTGTGAGCCGTGAACTGCACCTCAACATCCGCACCATGTCGCTCACCTCGCGCGCCGACGGCTCCGCCTTAGGCACCATCAGCGTCGAGGTTCCCTCGGTCGGTGTGGTCGATACGCTGATTCACTCCATCTGTCGCGTTAAGGGGGTGCAACGTGCTTACCGCGTGTAAAAACAACTAAAAGACTAAGGGGCTCCTTATGTTTGGGTTCGGAGTGATTTAAACTCGTTTAAGCTCTATTTACATAAGGTGTTGCTCTTGTCTTGTAGTTTGCTATGTTGTCTAAATTGGCTCTGCATAAGGTTAGAATCAGTTTATCTTGCACAATAATTTTGGCAGAAAATTTGCTTTGTTACCAAATATTGGTAACTTTGTAGAAAATTATTGCGATATGAAGACGACATCAGTAGCATTGGGCCCCTATTTCGAGAATTTTATTCGAATGAAAGTTGAGCAAGGGCGTTACAACAATGCCAGCGAGGTAATTCGTGCCGGTCTGCGCCTTTTAGAGGAGAACGAGAGTCATCTGCAGGAGTTGAAGATGGCTATTGCAGAGGGTATTGAGAGTGGTATTGCCACAGGATTTAATGCTGAAGAGCATCTTAAAGCACTAAAAGCAAAACGAGCAAATGGCTAAATACCACCTAACCAACAAGGCGGTCGAGGACTTAACAAACATTTGGGAATATACGGTTGATAGTTGGTCGGAGCAACAAGCAGATGATTACTACAATATGCTTATTGCATCGTGTCAGAAAATCACCGAGAATCCTCGACTATTCGGCTTAAAGTATGAAGAGATCGCAGAGGGACTGCACGGATACAGAGCCAACAAACATATTATCTTCTATCGCATCCTTGCCGATGGAGAGATCCTGGTCATAAGAATCCTGCACCAACGAATGGATCTAAAACGCCGAATGTTAGAAGATTAGCGTACAAAACACAGGATAGTGGCGTATGAAGGAACTATACGGTTCACTTCATCGCCACTATCGTTTGTCGACTACTAAATCTATGCTCTACAATTTTCGTACAAGGTAAATCTTGTCTTCGGGCAGGGCGTAGCGCAGGCGCTCCTCGGGGGTGAAACGGGCAGCATAGTCGATCTCCTCGGCTTCAAAGCCGGCCCGACGCAGGCGCTCGGGGTAGTCTCTACCGTAGTTGCGGCGGTGGTCGTACTGGCCAAAGAGGCGCTCACGCTCCTTAGGGTCGGTAATCGAATCATCCTCGAAGGTCCTCAGGAGGCTGTAATCAATCGGTGAGAGCAGGATACCCCAGCCGCCGCATTTGAGGATGCGGTGCAGCTCACGAAGGGCCGCCCCATCGTCGGCCACATGTTCGAGCAGGTGGTTGCAGATAACCACCTCGAAACTCTCGTTCGGCAGGGGGATTTGCTGCACATCGAAGTGCAACGCAGCGAGGGGCGACTCCAGGTCGGCCGTAACATAGCGCTCCGGGCAGTCGTGGTAGGCTCGCCTGATATGCCTCATCAGGCAGACCTCGGGGGCGATATGCAGCAGACGAGGGCGAGCGGTCAGCAGGTCGCTTTCACGCTGCAGCCAAAGCCACAGCAGGCGGTGGCGCTCGAGTGACAAACACGAGGGACAGAGGGCGTTCTCACGCTGCGTGACATAGCCATAGGGGAGCAGTTTTCGGAAGTGGTGGCCACAGAGCGGGCAGTGGAAGCGTTCTCCGCGCAGGGTAAGTCCCACCAGGGGGACCATCCACCCCGCCAGGCGCTGCATGAGCGGTCGTGGCAGGTGGCCCAAAGCCCACTTAATCAGTCGTTTCATCGGCTACTCCTCCAAAATCTTCTTCACACTCTTTTCGGCCTTCGTAAGGCGCTCCTTGCAGCGGGCAATCAGCTCCGAGGCACGCTTCACCTCGTCGGCCAATTCATCGACCGAGAGCTGCTCGGTGCGAAAACGCTGCAAGAGGGCCTCGATTTGGGCCATCGCCTCGCTATAATTAAACTCAGACTTCTTCGCCATTTCTATTTATTATGATTTTGGGCTTCCGACGGCCTAATAAATATAGACCGTTTCGGAGTGAAGCACAGCACCATCTGTAAGGGTTAAGCGCAGTTCGTAGATACCCATTTCGAGTGACGAGGGAATCTCTATCTCGAAACGCCCGAGCGAAGTATCGAGCTCCATGCCCCACTTCTCACACTTATCCGTCTTATCAATCAGCGCCAACCGAACCCAACCGATATCCTCCGTAAATTCTATGTAGAGCACCTCATCAATGACCTCAATGGTAAAGAGAGGTGTCACATCTCCTCCCTCACCGGGGGGATCGGAATCTTCGGGAGGGTCTGAGGGCTGCATACCTACAGAATGTGAATCACGCAGGATTCCCTTGCCCTTCTTCTTAAAGATGCTGCTGCAACCAACGAGCGACAGCATAAGCAATATGAGCAGTAACTTTTTCATCAGCGCAGATATTTGATGGTTTTTCATCTACAAAGTTAGCATTTTTTTGGTAATAAGCCACTTTAGGCAGGAATTTTTTGCTCCTCTATCGCCCCAAGTAGCTCAAGAAGAGTTCGCGGTCGGGGGCCGACGAGGCAGCAATCTGGTCACGCAGGCGGCTCACGCGCGTATAGAGGGTCGAGATGCGGCGCTCGGTGAAGATGCTGATGGAGGCATAGGTAAAGCCGACAACCAGATAGCCATAAAGTTGAAAATCCTCCTCACGCAGCATGGGAAGCTGCTCGCGCAGACGACGCATCAATCCGTCGAGCGACTCGTCAATCAGGGGTTCGAGCTCTTCACGGGTGTAGGTGGGGCTGCCCATCGTCTTTAGGTCGGCCTTCACAAAGCGGTAGATGCGCTCCTGCTCCTTGGGCGATTGCAGGTGGGCGTAGTAGGTCTCGGCCAGGCGATTCATCGGCTCGAAGCGGGCCTTCAGCTGTCCGGCAATGCGGCGACCGAGCTCCGTGAGTTCGGACTCCTTGCTGAGCAGGTGTTCGCGCGTAAGCGAAATCTGCTCCATATAGCGCTCGATGGTACGGCTCTTACGGCGGTTACGCCAGACAAAGAGCCCTACGACGGTCAAAAAGAGGAGTACGGCGGCGACGCCCCAGCGCCAGGCGCTGAGAGCCTGACGATGCAGGCGCTCGGAGATTTGCAATATCTCCTGCTCGAAGAGGTCACGCTGGGCCGCAAGGCTCGACTGCGAAAGGATGCTTCGTGTCAGCGAGTCCTGGATGCGGGTGATGGTCTGGTGGCGATCGAAGGCGTCACGCAGACGACCCAAGTGGCAGTCAATTTCGTATTGGCGGTAGAGGATACGCATACGCTCACGCTCATCCGAGGCCTCACGCTCGGCCTGGGCCATATAGTAGGCGGCACTATCGACCATACCCAACCGAGCACAGGTATAGGCGTAGTCGGTGAGCCAATCAATGCCATGGTGAGACCCCAATTCGCGGCGCACCCGATTGAAGAGCTCGCGGGCACGGTGCGCATTGCCCCGCTGCAGACTGATGATGGCACGACCCGTAAGGGCCTCGGCCAGATAGTAGCTTTCGTCGGCCCGCTCGGCAAGGGTCAGAAGCTGCGCATAGCAACTATCTGCCTCATCCAAGAGTTCGTTGTTATAGAGCGAGTTAGCCAAATCATCCAGACCAAAGAGCCGGTAGGCCTCGTCGTCGAGTCGGAGGATATGTCGGTAGGAACGCTCCGAGTAACGAAGCTCCTCCGAAAGGTTAAACTCATCGTTATAGAGGCGGCTGCGAGCCTGGGTGGCGAGGGCTCCGAAGCGGTGGTCACCCAGCGAGTCGGCCAGCTGCTCGGCCTCGGCAAAGAGGATGTGGGCACGCGGATGGTGACCCCGATTCTGGTGGATGCGTCCCTCGTAGAAGAGGGCCATCATCCGATAGCGCAACGGGCCCCGCAGGCGGTAGTAGTCGGCAGCGGGTCGGATGAGCGAGTCACTGCACAAATCGAGCCCGCAGCGATCCAACGCCCGGCTGTAGAGCAACGAATAGCGGGCGGCAAGCTCCTTCGTGCAAAGCGGCTCTAAGCGCAGCGACCGAAAAACAGAGTGTGCCTCTTCGGGGAGGGTGTCGGTGAGGGCCTCCAGTGTCGTAAGGCGCTGCTCGAAGCGCACCTGGCGCTGCCACCACCCTGCAAAGAGGATGACGGCAAGGGCCGCCAAGCCCGCCACAAGCCAACTCCACCGGCGCTGCATAGGCTCTTACAACCACTTTTTGAAACGGAAAAACCAGATGGTGACTCCCGAGCAGAGAATCATCAGACAGATGGCAAACATATAGCCCAGCGGCAGGGTGAAGCCTCCGGGGAAGGTGTAGACCCAATCCAACTCGGGCATAAACTTGAAGTTCATACCATAGATACTTGCAATAAGCGTCGCAGGCATGAAGATTACCGAGGCCACCGAGAAGATCTTGACAATCTCGTTCTGCTCGATGTTAATCAGGCCCAGGGCCGAGTCCTGGATATAGTCCAGACGCTGGAAGCTGAAGTCGGCGTGGTTAATCAGCGAGTTCACGTCCTTGATCATCAGTTGCAGGCGCGGGTAGATATCATTCGGGAAGCGCTCCGAGCGCAGAACGCCCGAGAGGACACGCTGGCGGTCGAAGATGTTCTCGCGCAGCAACATCGTGCTCTCCTGCAGGTCGTTGATACGCAGGATGATCTCCTTGTCAATCGAATCCTCGGTCGAAATCTCCTTCGAGAGGGCTCCAACCTGCTTGGCCACCATCTCCACCAAGTCGGCATCGTAGTCGATGCGCACCTCCAAGAGGGAGATGAAGATGTGGTAGCCGGTCGAATAGCTGCGGTAGTTCATCTGCAGGCGCTTCTCGGCCTCACGGAAGGTGCGGAACTCGGCCTGGCGCACCGAGACCAGCACACCCTCGTTCGAGATGGTGAACGAAACGGGTTCGACCGTAAAACTCTCGCCCGTGGGTACAAAGAAGTTGGAGTTCGAGACAATCGTATTCTCGGTTTCGGAGTACTTCGAGGTAGACTCAATCTCCTCGACCTGCTGACGGGTCTGGAGGCTGAACTCCATGAAGTTCTCGACCGCCTTCTGCTCCTTGATGGTGGGCTGGAGCATGTCAATCCACAAGATGTCGTCGTAGCCCAACTCATCGAAGAGGGCCACATCGGCATTGCGAATAATCTTGTTATACTGCTTTAAGTAGATGGTAATCATTTTTGAGCACCCTTTTTTGCGGACCTTAACCTTAACATCGGTATTCGGCCACGGTTTCAGACTCTTTTATGGTTTTTGTTTCCGTAAGGGTGGGGCCTTCATGCGAACCCCGCTATGCTCTTCAGCCGGGGTTGACCCGGGGTGTAATCTTCACACCCGAGTCCCAGAATTTTTGGAGGGCACGGTGTTTTTCGTTGTCAAACAAAAAGTCGATGTTGCGCGTTAGGTAGTCGTAGGCGTCATAGGGCTTCTTGTCAAAGCCATAGTGCAGCACCGCCTCGTAGGTGTGCTCGACACCAAAGGTGAGCGCCTCGGTCAGGGCATCGGTTACCTCATAGGGGGTACCCTTGCGGGCTACCCAGACCGCAAAAGCAAAGGGCAACGAGGTGGCCTGCTGCCACTCCGAAGCCAAATCCCAGGCAAAGCTAAAGTGTCCCTCATAGTCGAAGACCTTGTCGCCAATCAACAGAAAGGCATCACCGGACTCGGGGTGCAGCGCCTGCGCATAATCCTCTAAGGCGTACCACTCGGGGGAAATCATCCACTTGTGGGCCGCCAGCCAACCGGCAAGCTGCACCGAGGTACGCGAATGGGGGTCGAGGAAGATGCGGCGAACCTGTGCCAGGGGGTCGTTCGAGAAGAGCATCACGGTACGCACGGGCCCTACGGCTCCGATGCAGTAGTCGGGCAGCAACTCATAGTTTTTGAGCTGGGGTACAACAGCCGCAGGCAGGAGCGCAATGTCGGCTCGGCCTTCGATAAAGTTTTGGGCACAGGTTGCAGGGGGTGCGAGCTGGAGTTCGGCCCTCAGGGGTCTATCTGCGTGCTCGATACCATAGATGAATGGTATCGTATTGAGATACGACACGGCCGATATACGGGGAACCAAGACCATCATCCATAGTTTTTAAAGTTTGTTTGACTTCCGTTTTGCGGGACTTTCCATTCGGGCAAAACACCCAAAAACCGAGCAGTATTTCAGGTCCCCAACAGAGATGTCCGCACTTTCACCATACAAAGGTACAAAAATAGTCGCAAAGGCGAACATCAAACAGAAATTTTTTTCGTCGCAAAAAATCGCCAAAATACGCAATACGCTGATAACCAATCGTATAAAAATTCTCCCCCAAGGTGTTTTTTATAAAATTGATAGAAAATTGGCAGAAAATCGCAAAAAAGACTTGACAAAGGGGGTTTTGATGTTATATATTTGTCCCGTCAAACGGGTGTTATCAACACCTTTCCCCTTTGTTCATAAAGTTATCAACAGAGCTTAAAACACTCTTTACGGGAAAGTTACACCCTTTTCGCAAACCACTTTTCAACAATCTTTTAAACCTTTATTAACAATGAACCGAATCCTTTTGGAGGAGGCTCTCTATGACCTGGCCTACGAGGCCGGCTGGGAGTTTCACTCTGCACCCGAGGCCCAAATGAGCGGCCTTATCGCATCCTATCCCACGCTTTGGCTTTCGTCGCTGAAGCTGCTCGAAAAAGAGGGCGCCGAGCATGGCCGGATTCGCTATGGCGTCACCCTCCACCTGCTGGCCGAGGGGGCCCGCCTAAGTGAGCAGAGCCGCCTTCAACGCTTCTCAAAGATGGAGGAGCATCTGCTTGAGCTGATGGGCTCGCTAAGCGAAACTGGGCAGGTGGTGGCCATCGAGAAGCTCCGTCTCACACCCCGCACCTTCGCCTTTACGCCCCACGGCGAGCTGGCCATGACGGCCGAATGTGAAATTTTAACCCACTTCTAACCGATTAAAATCATTTTTATATGTTCTTCACAAGTACGCCCGAATCGGGAGCATCCATCTATGGCCCGCTGCTCTATGCCTTTGCCGACGAGGCCGAAGCGCGCGATTTGACCGTCGAGGTAATCGACGTCACGACCCGCACCACCCTCTTTACCAAGAAGCTCTACAACACCTCCTCGGGAGAGATTGACATCTCGCCCCTGCTGCAACGCCACCTGAAGTGGAATCCCGCCGCCACACTCGCCGGATTCTCTTCGGCTGCCGAGCGAGCGCCCCTGATTCAGGTAAAGGTCGAGGGGGTGGCTGTCACCCGCCGCTTCTACCCCTCGCAGCAACCCATCGCGGGCGATGAGCTGTTGCTCGGCTCGATGCCTGCCTTGCGCCTGCTGACCCGAGGCGAGCGGGAAGAGTTGCTGCTACCTGCGGGCATTGTGCGGGCCGAGGTCGAGCGCTTCACCTCCGAAGGGAGCACCGTCGAGGAGTTTATCTCCACCTATGCGCTGGAGCCCGCCCTCTTCGGAGTTCGCACCGAGGAGTGGGAGGAGGAGGTTTTTCGAGCCGAAGTACGCCTCTATGCGGCCGACAAATCACTTACACTGCACTATACGCTTGTCGATCCGCTGCCCGAGGGGGTTCGCACGGCGTGGGTGGGGCGCTGCGGCTCGATCGAACACTACACCTTCCCCATCTGTCTGAAGCACAGCGAGCTGCAGCAGGTGAGCCACGAGCGTTTCGCCACCGGAGCTCTTCGCACCCTGCAATCCGAGTGCGAAGAGCAGTGGCAGCTGCTCTCTGCCTACGAGGGTCGTGCACGGTTAGCCGCCTTAGCCGAGCTCGGAACGACCCCTGAGGCCTGGGTGGTAAGTTCTGAAGGGGAGTACACCCCCGTTGTGGTGAAGGCCGCCGAGCGCACACTGCACCGCCACGGCTCGCTCACGGCCTTAGAGTTCACCATTTCGACAACCGCCAAACAGCTGACCCTATGGAGTTAAGAATCGACAACCAAGGCTGTGACCTGCCCCAAGATTTGATGATTCATCTCGGGTGGGAGGGGCCCTCTGAGCAGAGCGCCGAGTCGCTGCGCTCGGGCCAAAGCCTGAAAATCGACCTGCCTGCCACACCCGCAAACGACGCCATCCTCTCCGATGCCCGCATCCCCTACGCCCCCGAGCGTTTCAATCGGAGCCTGCACACGGCTACACTTATTCAGGATGGGGTGACCCTCTTCGAGGGGGTGGTGCGTCTATGGAGCTGCCGGCCCGAGCATCCCGAGGCCTGCTACCGCATCGAACTCCGAGGGGGAGCCGCAGCGTGGGCCAAGGCGGCCGCCAAGGGGAAGCTTGGCGACCTGCCCATCACCTACGAGGGGAAGCTGACCCCCGACGCCATCTGCGCCTCGTGGAGCGACACGGAGCCCGTCAAGTTCCTGCCGATTCGCTACGACGACTACCGTGCCCCCTACGCCGAGGGGAGCCTGCTGCCCGTCGAACAGATTCTCTCGGTCGATGATTTCTATCCCTTCCTGCAACTCGACCCCCTTGTTCGGGCGATCTTCTCACAGGCGGGCTACAGCGTCGAGAGCCGCTTTATGGAGAGTGCGTGGTGGCGCTCGCTGCACATCAGCGGTGCCTACCCCTCGACCGACACCTCGGCCCGCAAGGCACGCATGGACTTCTGTGCCTGTCGCACCACGACGGCCGAGGCCTCGGCCAACGAGCTGGGAAGGGTCTACTGCTCGCCCTTAATGGTGGTGAACTCGGTAGGTAATCTGGCCGACGCCTACCGAAGCGGCACACTCGACGACGAAGGGAATCTGCTGACCGAGTGCTTCTCGACCAACGGCTGCCTGACCATAGAGGAGGGCGAGCTCCTCTTCCGCCCCTTGAGCGCCATCGAGGCGGGCTTCGAGTACCACCTCCACTTCGTAAGCGACTATCGTATTCTGACGCGCGACCGCCTGCAGGGTTTCGATACCCTCTACCTCGGCACCGGAGCCGAGTACCACTTCGAGCTGGCCAACCGCTTCGTCGATTGTCGCACCGCAGCCCGGGCGGGGGTGCAGTATCGGGTCGTGCTCTTTGACCACACCGCAGGGAGCACCTATCGCCTCACTCAGGCGGGCGAAGAGGTCGCTCGAATCAGCGAGCGTTCGATGCTTGTTGTTCCGACTTACGATGCCGACGAGCAACCCCTGACACTCGAGTTGCTCGACTCCGCAAACGGCGAGTGGGTGGTCTGCAGCGAGGATTGGGCCCTCTACGAAGGGTATGTCGAGGAGCGAGGAACCACCGAGGCCGAGCTGACCTGTCGCACCGCCCCCGAGAGCCTTTCGCCCACCTCGCCCAAGCGCTTTGCGCAAATCTACTTAGCAGGGGCCGGAGAGGGGATGCGCCTGAAGTTGATGAAGGATTGCCATATTCGCCCCACCTTTACGCCCCGGCCCGCCTTCGGAGCCACACTTACCTGGGCCGATCTGACCTGCCACGGAGTGCGCCAAAGCGAGCTGCTGGATGCCGTGGCAGCCCTCTTCGACTGGGTCATCTTCACCGACGAAAAGCAGAGAAAAGTCTACATCGAACCCTATGGCGACTTCTACGCCTCGCAGCAGGTGGTGGATTGCTCCTTGCAGCAGGTGGCAGGGAGCTTAGAGATTGAAGAGAGCGACCACCTCGAACACGAGTCCCGCCGCTACGGCTACCGCCCCACCGATGGTGAGGTGCTGCGCCTGAATCAGGAGTTGGAGGCACCCTTTGGGGAGTGGGTCGTAAAGTCGGCCTCGCTGGCGACTCTGGAGGGGGAGGAGGATCGACGCAGCTCTCTCTTTGCCCCGACCCTGAATCGAAGCTGTCACTTCGAGGGTGCCCCCTCGGCCCTGGTACCGACGGTCGGCAACCGCGACGATAGGTCGAGCGTCGAGGAGCTGAGTTTCTCACCACGCATCGTGGGCTACCTGGGGCTGAAATCGCTGCCCGAGGGTGAGCGCCTAGGGGCTCCGGCTCCCGCCGAAAGCTATCCGCTGGCCGCCTTCCACTTTGCGGGGGATGCCGAAACTGAAGCCTTCTCACTCTGTTTCGAGGAGCAGGAGGGTGTGGAGGGTATCTTCCGCTTCCACGAGGCCCGCGAAGCGGTGCGCGAGCGAGGGCGAAACGTGAGCGTTGAGCTGCGCCTGACCGCCGAGCAGGTTGAGGGGTTGCGCCATCGGGCTACAGCCTCGACGGCGGGTGTCGATTCCCTCTTCCGCCTACGCCACGGGGCCGAGAGTCTGCGCTGCCGCCTTCGTGCCGTGGAGCGTTACAACCCCGCAGCAGGCACCGCCTCGTGCCGCTTCTGCGCCCTAAACGACGACCGCCCATGACGGGGCCCGAACGTGCCACCACAGCGTGGCTGAAGGGGCGCTTTGAGGGCCATGAAGAGCTTCTGGAGGCACTCTGTCGGGAGGGGCTCATTGACCGTCGCGAGGCTGAGCGGAGGGCCATTCGCTCGGCGGTCGGGGAGCTCAACGGCCGAGGGCTGGGTCGCTGCGAGGCGATGGAGGTAGTGGCCCAAGCCTTCTGCTGCTCGTATGAGAAGGTGCGGGCCGCCGTCTACCAAAAACAGTTCTGAAACGCAAAAAAACAACTATGCAAAACAAGATTTTAATCAAAAACGAAACAGAGCTCTGCCGCATCGAGATTGAGGGAATCATCGGAATCCCCGAGGAGTGGCAGTTCGAGCACCCCGACCAGCGCATTGCCACCTATGAGGGGTTCCGCGAGGCACTGCAACGCATCGCCTCGATTGACCGTCAGCAGGTGGTGGTCGAGATTCGCTCGACGGGCGGCGATGTGAACGATGCGCTGCTGATCTACGAGGCCCTGAAGGCCACCGGAGCCCACGTCACCACCCGCTGCTACGGCTATACCGCCTCGGCAGCCACAATTATCGCCCAGGCCGCCTCGGAGGGGTGCCGCGAAATCGCCCCCGGGGCCCTCTACCTGATTCACAACTCGATTTGCGCCACCGAGGGCAATGCCGAGGAGCTGAAGGTGCAGACCGAACTGCTCGAAAAGACCGACGAGCGCCTGGCTGCCCTCTATGCCGAGCGCTCGGGCCGAGCAGCCGAGGAGTTCCGTGCGCTGATGGCCGAGAATGCGGGGCGTGGACGCTGGCTCTCGCCCGAGGAGGCGATTGCAGCCGGCCTGGTCGACTCGCTGATTGCCCACTCAGCCGAACAAGAGGCAACAAGCGAAGAGGGCGCAGCCGAGCCGAGCAAGAGGGGGCTGGCCCAAAATCTGGCCCACGGCTGGCAGCGTCTGCTCACCGCCCTGCGTGGGGAGGCGGATGCGGAGTCCGGCAATCCCAGCAAAACCTCCCAACATTCTACACCCCAAGATAGAAACGTACTGCATTGGGGGCAGGAGCTGCAGCGAGGTGTGACGGGTGCGGAGCTGTGGCGCGGACAGCAGAGCGCCGAGGCTACGCAGGTTGCTCCGCACGAGGAGCCTTCGCTGCGTGAAAGACTGCGCTCGGCCAATGCCGAGGCCTATGCCGCCGATGTGCGCGGGTTTCAGAAGTAGAAAGCCCGCAAAAAGAACAAAAACAGCCAAAAGAAACCAGCGACGCAAACTAGTAAGGAAAATTAGAAAACCTACCAACAAGAACAACCCAAAAACTAGAAAACCAAAAAAAATAGAAGATTATGGCATTTATTGAAAATCCTAAGACGTATACCGGTCACGATTTGGAGACAATTATTTTTCGCGATTGTATATCCCTATCTTTCAGAATTTTACACATCCATCAAATTGCGATAGGTAATGGATTTGTAACGTGCTATCTTCTTTATCTTTCTCCAAATAGAGTGGCTAATGATTAGCTGTGTACAAAGGTAATAAAAGATTTTGAATTAGCAAAAACGGACTCAAAATGAGATTTTATAAAAATTATTTCGGCGTTCACTTGTTGAGGGTGAACGCCGAAAT
>CAYRPL010000003.1:0-29810 GCA_964426045.1 uncultured Alistipes sp.
GGTACGTCGGTTTAGCAAACCGGTGGTTTCAGCCACTCACCCACCTCTCCGTTCAACCCATTTTCGGTTTTCTCGCCGTTTGGGTGTGCAAATATAGAATCTTTTTGTCGAAAAACAAAATTATGACCCAAAAAAATTGTACCTTTGTTTATTGGCACTCCGATTTTAGGGTGCAAAAAGAGATGACAATGAATAGAAAATCCCCCTTTAGGGGCCTTGCAGCCCCATTTTGGCTGATTCTGCTATTGCTCTCGGTCGCAAGGCTCGAGGCGCAGCCCCGTTATGAGAATCGCTTCACAAGACCGCTTGCGGAGCTCCTTTCGGAGTTGGAGGGCCGTTTTGGGGCCAAAATCGAGTGCCGCCGCTTCTCGGCCGACACCCTGAATTTGACCTATGCCGACTTTCGGGTACGACCCTACTCGCTTGAAGCCTCGCTCGAGGGTGTCTGCCGCCCCTTGGATTTGAAGTGGTCGAAGCGGGGCGAGAGGCGCTACCGCATAGAGCCCTATGAGTACTATCGACGCACGGTGGCCGAGGGTGAGGAGCTGCTGGAGTGGCTCTCGGGGCTCTACGGCGACCGCTCGACGTGGGAGGTGCGACGTGAGCAGCTGCTTACAGAGGCACGCGGAATCCTGCGAATGCAGCCCCTCTACGACTCGTTGGTTCCGAAGCCTCGGGGGGAGCTTGAGAGGGTGCGCAAATGGGATGGCTATACCACCCAAAACTACCGCTTGGAGACCCTGCCGGGAGTATTTGTCGATGGCACAATCTACGCTCCGAGGTCGGGGCGGGGATTACGCCCTTTGGTGCTCTCGCTTGCGGGCCATTGGCCCGAGGGGCGGTTGCGTGCAGACCAGCAGATGCGCATGGCCACGCTGGCCCGCATGGGGGCTGTGGTGGTCGATCTGGATATCGTGGGGTGGGGAAGCAGTGCTTCGACGGTGCCTTTTAAGCACGAAGACCCCCGCTCGATGCGGCTGCAGGCCCTCTGGTCGAAGGCCGTGGCCGATTGGGTAATCTCTTCGCGCAAAGATATCGACACCACACGCCTGGCCGCCACGGGCGGTTCGGGAGGTGCGACCCATACCCTGCTGCTGGCCCTGCAGGATGCACGCTTTCGGGTGCTGGCCCCCGTGGTGCACTTGGTTTCGCACTTTGACGGAGGGTGTCCCTGCGAGAGTGCCGAGCCGATAACGCTGGCCGGAGGTGGAAGTTGTACCACCGAGTTGCTGGCCGCCGTGGCAGCCCCCAATCCGCTGCTGGTGGTGAGCGACGACGGGGATTGGACCGTCTCCTACCCCACGCTGGAGTACCCCTTCCTTAAACGCATCTGGAGCTTCTATAACGCCGAGACCAAAGTAGAAAATTGCCATCTCAAGGGGGAGCGCCACGACTTTGGGCCCAACAAGCGGGCGGCCCTCTATCGCTTTATGGCTCGTGAGCTGGGGCTCGATTTGAGCCGTGCCAACGAGGAGTGTGTAACCCTGCAAAGCCCCGCAGATTTGCAATTTAAAAACGAATAACCAAATAATTACTACAATGAAGAATTTTTCTATTTTGGGGTTGGGAGGCGTTGCCCTGACTCTGACTCTGACTCTGACTCTGACCCTGACACTGACACTAATTCCGACCGAGAGTGCGGCCAAGAGCCGCAAGGCCGTCTACCGTGTGAGCTTCCCTTCACGGGACAATGCCGTGGTGATTCGCAACCTGCCCGACTGGGTCGAGGGGGCTACGGTGTGGTGCGAGGGCAAGGAGGTGGCCTCGCAGCTCGACGATTTAGATGAGGATGGCCGCTACGACGAGCTCTGCTTCCTCTACCGCGACCTGCCTGCTCAGTTTCGGGGTGAGGCGGCGGGCGAGAGTGCGGTGACAGCCGATTTTGAGGTGCGCTACAGCTCAAAACCCGTCGAGCACAACTACCCCTCGGAGGTGAATGCTCAGATGTGGCTCAAAAACGAGGACAAGAGCCTGAAAGAGGTGCGTGAAGCGGCCTCGCTGAAGGATGATATGTACCGCAAGCTGCACCACCACGGTCCCGCCTTCGAGTCCGCAAAGGCTGCCTACCGCGTCTACTTCGACAAGAAGCAGAGCATCGATACCTACGGAAAGAAGGAGCCCCGCTTGGAGCTGCGCACCACCAATTGGTATACCACCGACGAGCAGCTGGCCGAGAACTACGGACACGATAACATCCGTGTCTTTGGCTCCATCAGCGTCGGAGTCCTCAAGGGTTGGGACAAGCGCAAGCAGCGCATGGCCCACATTACCGAGATGCGCCGCCGTGAGGCGAAGATTCGTGCCACGGGGCCCGTGCGCACGGTGGTCGATATGCGGGTCGAGGGGTGGCGCTACGAGGGGCGTGAAATCGACATGACCTCGCGCTACATTCTCTATGCGGGCCACGAGGATGTGCAGGTCGAGAACCACCTGACGGGTGACCTGGAGGGGTTAGTGTTTACAACGGGTGTCATGAAAATCGAGCGGGGATTTACCCTTACCGAGCAGGATTCGGTACTGCTCTCGGTGGGCGAGAACTTTCCCGAAAACGACACCGTGCGCTGGGAGCGTGAGCGGGTGGCGCTGGGCGTGGCGGTTCCGGGCCGGCAGATTGTTTCGCGCACGGATGATAACCTGAGCCACCTGGTGCAACTTCGGGCCGACGAGCAGGGTCGCATCGACTGCCGCCTGTGGATGTGGTGGCAGAAGAGCGAGTGGCTGCAAGGCGAAGATTTCCATTCGCCCGAGGGGTTAAGGCGCATGGGCGGCTGGCGTTATGGGCTTCTGAAGCCCCGAATCGAGCAAATCCGCTAAAAGAAGGGGGTGCGAGTGACTAAAAATCCATGCGAAGCGTCAAAAATTCCCCATAGAAAGCGAAATATAATAGGTATCTTTGTTCTCAAAAGCAACCAAGAGCAAATAAACCAAAAAATAGAAACCTTATGAACCTGAAAAAACTGCTTCTTTTTGGATGGGCTTCGATGGCCCTTGCCTGCACGGCCACAACTTCGGAGCAAGCTTCGATGGATGCGCTGTATGAAAATCTGCCCTTTGAGATGGAGCTTGTCGAGCGCCCCTCGATTCCGGCCCGCGAGGTATTGATTACCGACTTTGGCGGTGTGGGTGACGGCATCACCCCCAACACCGAGGCCTTTGAGCGTGCCATCGACCACCTGGCCCAAAAGGGGGGCGGCCGTCTGCACCTGCCGCAGGGAGTCTGGTTTACAGGCCCCATTGTGCTGAAGGATAACATCGAGCTGAATTTAGACCAAAACGCCATTCTGCTCTTCAGCAACAATACGCAGGACTATCCGCTGGTGGAGGTTACCTTCGAGGGACTCAACACCTGGCGCTGCCAATCGCCCCTGATGGCCCACCACCTGAAGAATGTCGCCATCACGGGTAAGGGTATCATCGACGGCAACGGCGATGCCTGGCGTGCCGTGAAGCGTGGCAAGATGGCACCCGACGACTGGAAGAAGCTGGTCAAGAGCGGCGGCATCCTCTCGGAAGACGGCAACAACTGGTGGCCCTCGGAGAGCTATAAGTTTGGAGCCACGAGCGGTTCGGACCAGAATGTATCGACCTGGGCCAAGACCAAGGAGGACTTCGAGCAGATGCACGACTTCCTGCGCCCCGTGATGATTTCGATTCACTATTGCGAGAATGTGCTGTTGGAGGGTGTAACGTTCCAGAACTCCCCGGCCTGGAATATCCATCCGGCGATGTGTAAGAATCTGATTGTGAACGACATATTTGTTCGCTGCCCGTGGTATGCCCAGAATGGCGACGGCATCGACATCGAGTCGTGCAAGAATGTGGTGCTCACCAATTCGGTCTTCGATGTGGGTGACGACGGCATCTGCATCAAGAGCGGCAAAGACGAGGCGGGCCGCAAGCGCGGAATTCCGTGTGAGAACATCATCGTTGATAACTGCTCGGTATTCCACGGCCACGGCGGCTTTGTGGTGGGCAGCGAGATGTCGGGCGGCGTGAAGAATGTGCGCGTGACGAACTGCAAGTTCTCGGGTACGGACGTGGGTCTGCGCTTCAAATCGACGCGCGGCCGTGGTGGTGTGGTCGGCAATATCTATATTGAGAATATTGCCATGAACGACATTGCCACCGAGCCCCTGCTGTTCGACCTCTTCTATGGTGGCAAGTCGGCTTCGGAGGCTCTGGCCGATGGCGACGAGGCCGAATCGACCGACCTGGCCCTCAAACCCGTTGATGAGACCACCCCGCAGTTCCGCGACATCTTTATTCGCAACGTTTGGTGCAACGGAGCCCGCCGAGCCATGCTCTTCAACGGACTTCCGGAGATGAACGTCGAGAACGTAACCTTAGACGACGTTTCGATTCGTGCCACGCTGGGTGCCCAGCTCAACGAATCGACCGATGTGCGTCTGACCAACGTCAAGGTCTACCCCGAGAAGGGCCCCGCCCTGATGATGAATAATGTGAAGTCGGTAAAGATAGAAAACTTCACCTGCCCCGAGGGGATGAAGGAGGCAATGACCGTCACGGGCAGCCGCAACTGCGATGTAGAGGTTGAGTCGGCCCAAATTTCGACCCGGAACAGCACCCTTTCGAAGGGTGCCGCAAAGGCCGTAGTGATCAAGTAGAGAGTAAAGAGATGAAAAAAATCGTTTGGTTCATGATGCTTTGGGGGCTGGCAGCCTGCTCGTCGAGCGAGGAGCCCGAACCTCAGATTCAACAACAACTTACCACGCCCGAACTCTCGATTACGGTCGAGGGGTTGCAGGCCACGGTGCGCTGGGTCGAGGATAAAAATGCCCGCCAATACGGCTGGGAATTGGAGTGCGACGGAGTCACCGAGTCGGGTTCGTGCTACGCTCCGCCCTACCGCTTTACGATGGAGGAGGGGAGCCACTATCGCTTCCGTGCCCGTGCCATAGCCGCCAAAGGCTCGGCATGGCTCGACTCCGAGTGGTCGGACTATGTGACCGCCACAAGCAATATGCTTCCAACCCCCGAACCGGTCATGAGCCCGGGTTCGCCCTCCGATTCGATGGCTCAAATCAGCTGGAACGCCATTGAGGGGGCTTCGACCTACCGCTACGAGCTGACCGAGGAGCAGAGCGCACGATTGGTGCAATCGGGTGAGATCTCCGAGCACCAAATCACCCTTGAGGGGCTGACAGGCGGCCTTGCGTATGCCTTCCGCGTGATGGCCGTAGCCGAGGGCGATAAGGAGGACTCGTCGTGGTCCACACCCCTGCGCTTCACAACCCGCACGGTCGAGGCTTTGGAGGCACCGACACTGACCTTGAAGCGAGCCACCGCCACGGAGGCCATCTTGAGCTGGGAGCCCGTCAAAGGGGCCGCAGGCTACCTGATAGTCTATACGCTCGACAACCTGGATGAATCGGTTACCGAGGTGCGAACCACCTCGACCGAGTGCCGCATCGAGGGGCTTACGGAGCAGACCTCCTATCTGGCTTATGGCGTCGCCCTGGCCGCCGAGGATGACCCCTATACGACCGATTCGGCCCCCTCGGAGTGGTTGCAGTTTACCACCCGCTCGTCGTCGGCCGTCGATGTCGGACTTCCGCTTGCGTGGGAGGATGACGGCGTGGTGCGCGCCTTCCCGGGAGCCGAGGGTGGCGGTATGTACACCACCGGAGGTCGTGACGGTGAGGTTTACCACGTTACCAATCTGAACGATAGCGGCACGGGCTCGCTGCGCGATGCCGTCTCGAAGCCCAACCGCACCATAGTCTTTGATGTCTGCGGCACGATTCGCCTGAAGAGTGATTTGAAGATTCAAAAGGACAACCTCACGCTGGCGGGCCAGACCGCCCCGGGCGGGGGCATCTGCGTAGCCGACGCCACAGTGCAAATCTCGGCCGACAACATCATCATCCGCTATCTGCGTTTCCGCCTGGGTGACCAGGGCCCGACCCTTTCGGATGGTTCGGATGCCATCTGGGGCCGCTATAACAGAGGTATCATCCTCGACCACTGCTCGATGTCGTGGTCTGTGGATGAGGTCGCTTCGTTCTACGCCAACTGCAACTTCACGATGCAGTGGTGCGTGCTCTCCGAGGCACTGGCCAACTCGGTGCACAACAAGGGTTCACACGGCTACGGCGGTATCTGGGGCGGCCGCAACGCCTCGTTCCACCACAACCTGCTGGCCAGCAACGGCAGCCGCAATCCGCGCATCGACCACCCCAATATCTATGGCGACTACCTAAGCTCGCACCGCGGAAATGTCGATCTGCGCAACAACGTCATCTACAATTGGGGCGACAACTCGACCTACGGCGGCGAGGGCGGCTGGTTCAACTTAGTGGGCAACTACTACAAACCCGGCCCCTCGTCGAAGAAGCGCAACTACTTTGTCGATGCCTATGCCTTGTACGATGGTACAGACCGCAACTACCCGCGTATGTATTTGGAGGATAACTACCACGCAGGCGACTACGCCTCGGCCATCAACGCCGACCCCTGGAGCGGCATCTATTGGCACAACGGAACCGATGTGGGCGATGTGGATGGTGCCAAGCAGCGGGCTCTGATGGCCGTGAAGGCCGACGACGTAACCTCGTGTTACACCACCACGCACCCCGCAGCCACGGGCTATGAGCGTGTCGTGGAGTGGGTTGGAGCCTCGCTTCGTCGCGACGATGTGGACATCCGCATTGCAAACGAGGTGCAACAGGGCACCGGCAAGGTGATTGATTCGCAGTCCGAGGTGGGCGGCTGGGCCGAGCTGACAGCTACCGACGAGGAGTTGGCACGGGCCTCAATCGACAGCGACAAGGATGGCATCCCCGACTACTACGAAACAGAGCTGGGTCTTGATGCCGACAATGCGGCCGATGCCCGCTTTAAGACACTCGACCCCGCAGGCCTCTACTCGAATCTGGAGGTCTACCTGCACTACCTGACCCGCGAGGTGACGCAAAAACAGGTTGCCGGCGGTGAGTATAAAATCCTGGAATAAGCGACCGATGATGAGAAGAGTAACCCTTTGCCTGATTGCCGTTTTTTGTGCGCTTGCCGCCTCGGCACAGACCACAACCCTCTTTTTGGTGGGCGACTCGACCTGCGCCAACAAGAAACTCGACAAAGAGAATCCCGAGCGCGGCTGGGGCCAGCTCTTCCAGGCGCTCGTCGATTCGACCCTCAGGGTTGAAAACCACGCCATCAACGGCCGCTCGACCAAGTCGTTTCGGGCAGAAGGGCGCTGGGAGTGCGTTATGGAGCGCCTCACAGAAGGGGACTACGTCTTTATTCAATTTGGCCACAACGACCAGAAAATCAACGACTCAACCCGCTACTCCACCCCCGAGCAGTATGCCGAGAACCTACGACGCTTTGTGCGTGAGGTGCGCGAAAAGGGGGGCCGCCCCATCTTGCTGACCCCCATCATGCGCCGCCATTGGGAGTCGGGTCGCCTCTTAGAGACCCATACCGACTACTCGGAGCAGATGCGCCGCATAGCCCACTGCGAGCAGGTACCCTGGATTGACATGGAGGCCATCACCCGCCAATGGCTCCTGGAGTTGGGCGACGAGGCCTCGAAGCGCTACTTTATGTGGGTCAAGCCCGGCACCTGCCCCCTCTATCCCGAGGGGCGTGAGGATAATACCCACCTCAACGTGCGGGGAGCCCACATCGTAGCCCGCATGGTTGCCCGCGAACTGCAAACCCTCACACCGGAGTTGGCCCGCCACCTGCGTCTGCCCGACGTAGTGGTGGCCCAAGATGGCTCGGGCGACTACTTTACGCTGCAGGAGGCCGTCTTGGCATTGCCCGACTTCGCACGCGATACGACCCACCTGCTGCTACGCTCGGGTACCTACTACGAAAAGGTCTCGATTCCGGCCTCGAAGCGCTTTGTGAGGTTGGAGGGAGAGGGGGCCGCCACAACCACCGTCACCTTCGACGCCTACGCCCGCGAACTCGATGCCTATGGGCGTGAGCGGGGCACCTCGGGCTCCTCGACCATCTACTTCGGAGGCGACCATTGGAGCGTCGAGGGCATCACCTTTGCCAATACAGCCGGCCAGGTCGGTCAGGCCGTGGCCGTGCAGTGCCTGGGTGACCAAATCAGCTTCCTTAACTGCCACTTCTTAGGCTGGCAGGACACCCTCTATCTCTACGGTCTGGGGAACTGCGACGGTGAGCAGGTGACCAACAACTCCTCGTATCACTTCGAGCGGTGCTACATCGAGGGTTCGACCGACTTTATCTTCGGCTCGGCCGCAGCCCGCTTCTACGACTGCGAAATTCACTCCAAAACCAACAGCTACATCACAGCCGCCTCCACCTGCCAAGGCCAAAAAGAGGGATTTCTATTTTGGGCGTGCAAATTGACGGCGGCAGAGGGGGTGACCTCCTGTTACCTGGGTCGCCCCTGGCGCAACTATGCCCAGACCACCTTTGTAGATTGCTGGCTGGGAGAGCACATCCGTAAAGAGGGGTGGCACAACTGGTCCAAACCCGAGGCCGAGAAGACGACCCGCTACCGTGAAATCGGTTCGCGGGGCCCCGGGGCCGAGAAGATGCAGCGAGTCCCCTGGGCCGAGACCCTGCATGGCAAAGCCTACGAAAAGTGGGTGGCCAAGGGTGGAAAATCGAGCCTCGGAGTTGAATAATCGCCAAAATTTTCCTACATTTGTCTACACAAAACTACTATATCCAACCTCTCCAACCTGTGCGACAAAGTCGAACAATAGCCTGTATGGGGCTTCTGCTGTTGCTCCTTGTTGTCAGCCCCGCGTGGGCGGGCAGTCGGATGCCACAGTGTCTGATTAAGAGCTACTCGACCCTCAACGGCATGCCCCACAATCGTGTTTCGGACATCTACACCGACTCCGAGGGCTTTGTCTGGGTCTGCACCTGGCATGGCGTAAGCCGCTACGACGGCTACAACTTCAAGACCTTCTCCACCACCCCGGGCGACAACTCGCCTTTGAGCCACAACCGCTTCCTCTCGGTCAGCGAGGACAGCCGCGGCCACCTCTGGTTCAAGGTCTACAACCACCACATCTACCGCTTCAACCGCTCGACCGAGCAGTTCGAGGACCCCGTATTGCTGCTCGAGGGGGTCGATTCAAAGCACTGCCGCGCCACACACCACTCACACGACAGCCGCGGCAACACCTGGGTCGCCATCCCGAGTGTGGGCGTTGTGCGCTTTCAGAGCCCCGACCGCTCGGCTCCGTTGAAGGTGACCCTGCGTCTGGAGAGCGATGAGTTGCGTTCAGCAGTCAGCGGTCTGTGGATTGACAGCAAAGACAACTGCTGGATTGCCACCCGCTCGGGAGCCCTCTACCGCATCGAGAAAGAGAGTTCCGAAGCTGTTTTGGTGGCTCAAACCGAGGAGCCGATGGTGGCGCTCTCGGAGCTTGCCGGCACCGTTTGGCTGCTGGAGCCCCGAGGACTCTGGAGCTACAAGCAGGGGTGTGCAAGCAGACTTGCCGAGGCACGCAACGCACGCTTTACCGCCCTGGAGGCCGACACCATCCGTCAGCGCCTCTATGTGGGCGATAACCGCGGTGCACTCTACACGCTGAATAGCGACCGCAAGTTGCAGCGAGCACCCCTGACCAAGCCCCTTGCACGCATCCGCAACCTGCAGAGCGACTCGCAGGGTCTGATTTGGATTACCACCCCCGAGGCGGGTATCTCGCGCTACAACCCC
Organism: uncultured Alistipes sp.; assembly: GCA_964426045.1. Lineage (GTDB taxonomy): Bacteria > Bacteroidota > Bacteroidia > Bacteroidales > Rikenellaceae > Alistipes. The sequence goes on from CAYRPL010000003.1 coordinate 9,680, forward strand.
GAGACGGCCTCGGTCAAGCACTTCGAGCAGGAGCCCTACACCGTATCCTACAACGTCGATACCATTCCGAAACTTGTCGAGACGGGTGGCCGCCTTTGGATTAAGATGAACCGCTACGGATTCGGCTACTACGACCGTGAGCGTGACCAGGTCGAGCCCTTCTACAACGACCCCCACCAGCCCGAGTGCCTGATGACCAACGCCGTGGTGCGCTTCGATGCACACGGCGATGTACTGTGGCTCACGACCCACTACGAGCGAGGCCTAAGGTGCGCACTGCTGCAACACCAGCCGGCCCAAACCTGGCCCCTGGAGATTCACTCCGAGGATGCCATGTCCAACGAGGTGCGTGCGCTGATGCGTGATTCTCGAGGTTCTGTCTGGATGGGTACCAAGCTGGGTGAATTACTCCGCTACGACTCGCTGCGCAACCTCGAAGAGCGACTCTTTGTGCAGAACGAAAACCCCGGGCGCATCTATGCGCTGAAGGAGGACTCGAAAGGGGCAGTCTGGGTCGGAACCCGTGACAAGGGGCTCTATCGGCTCGAGCGCAGCGGGGAGAGCTACCACACCGCAGCCCACTACCGCCACGACCCCTCGAAGGAGTATTCGCTCAGCTCAGACCACATCTACTCGATTGAGGAGGACCACCTGGGCCGCATCTGGGTTGCCACCTACGGAGGAGGTCTGAACCTCTTTGACGCCGAGAGTGAGCGTTTCTATCATGCCGACAACCAGCTCCTGCAATACCCCTTGGAGGAGGCTGACCGTGTGCGATGGCTGCTCAACGACTCCGAAGGCCGCATGTTGGCCGCCACGGTCGATGGTCTTTTGGTCTTCCGACCCGACCTGTCGCCCCGACGCATCAGCTTTACGCTGGTACAGAAGATTCCGGGCGACAACACCTCACTGGGAAACAACGATATTATCCACATGATGCGCGACAGTCGCTCGCGTATCTGGCTGGCCACCTATGGCGGTGGTCTGAACCGCATCGAGGGGTACAAGGAGGGGCGCCCCTGCTTCCGCAGCTTCAATACCGAACACGGACTGCCGAGCAATATCTGCATGTCGGTAGCTGAGGATGCCATGGGTTCGATCTGGGTGGCCACCCAGAGTGCCGTCTCCCGCTTTGACGAGCAGGAGGGCTACTTCTCGAACTACCAGCTCTACGACAAACGCACCTCGGCCACCTTCTCGGAGGCGACGGTACTTCCGCTCGACGACGGCACGGTACTCTTCGGCAGCGGTGCAAACCTCTACGCCTTCCACTGCAGCACCGACCCCCGGGCTGAAGGCTCCTACAACATCCGATTTACCGACCTGATGGTGGGCAACGAACCTGCCAAAATCGGCCAGGAGCATCCGCTGACCTGCTCCATCACCGAGGCCGAGCGCATCGACTTAAGCTACGACTACTCGAACTTCCGCATCGACTTCGCCACCCTGAACTTCGGACTGCAGGAGAGTGTGGGCTACAGCTACAAACTCGAGGGTTATGATCCGGATTGGAATGTGGCCGGCAAGCTGAATTCGGCCTCCTACTCCAACGTGCCGGTGGGTCGCTACACCTTCCGTGTGAGGGCCTATACGGGAAGCGCAGCATCGGCCGACGGCGAGCGCTCGATTCAGGTGGTGATTCACCCGCCCTTCTGGCTCTCGTGGTGGGCCAAGGTGCTCTACCTGCTGCTGGCAGGGGGTGTGGTGGCCATCTTGTGGAGGCTCTTCAACTCGGTGCAGCGCATGCATCGCGAGGCCCGCATGGAGCAGGAGATGACCGACATGAAGCTCCAATTCTTTACGAATATATCGCACGAGCTGCGCACCCCGCTGACCTTGATTCTGGGCGGCATCGAGGATGTGCGCAAACACGACCAACTGACCGAGCGGGGCGGCATCAGCCTGAATCTGGCCCACAAGAACGCCCGCCGCATGCTGTCGCTGATTAACCAGCTGCTGGACTTCCGCAAGATTGTCAAGAACAAGATGGAGTTGAAGATCTCGCGCGTGAATTTGGTGCAGTTGGTCGAGGATGCCGTCGAGGACTTCCGCGAATTGGCCTCGGAGCGCCACATCGAGTTGCTGGTTACCGTCTCGCGTCGCTCGATTTTAGTCTGGATTGACCTCGAGCGTATGGAGAGCGTGGTCTACAACCTGCTCTCGAATGCCTTGAAGTTCACCCGCAACGGAGGGCGTGTCGAGGTGCGCCTGACGGTCAGCGACAACGAGGAGCAGGCTGTCATGGTGGTACGCGACAACGGCATCGGTATCGCCAAGGAGCAGCAGGCGAGTATCTTCGAGCGCTTCCACCAGGCTTCGCGCTCGCTGCACGGCCAGAAGGGCTCGGGCATCGGACTCTCGCTATGCCGCGATATTGTAGACCTGCACCAGGGCGAAATCGGCGTCGAAAGTCGCCCGGGCGAGGGTTCATCGTTCATCGTCAAGCTGCGCATGGGCAACGCCCACTTCGGCATGGAGCAGATTAACTTCGGAGAGGCAGGCCAGGAGAAGCGCCCCGAGCTGATGGTGAGCGACTACGTTGCCTCCGAGAGCCAGCGTCGCAGCGACGTTACAGCCCCCGACTCTTCGCCCAAGATTCTTCTGGTAGACGACAACCGCGAGCTGAGGCTCTTCATGTATAACAACCTGGTCGAGAGCTACCGTGTCATCGAGGCCGAGGATGGCCGCGAGGCGCTGGCTACGATTCGCCGCGAGGTGCCCGACGTGGTGATTACCGACCTGATGATGCCCTATATGGATGGCATTGAGCTGATTGACAAGGTGCGCCACGACTTCTCCATCAGCCACATTCCGATTATCATGCTCACGGCCAAGCACTCGCCCGACGAGCGTATCAAAGCCATCGAGTATGGTGCCGACGCCTACATCACCAAACCCTTCAGCATCGAACTGCTGCAGGCCCGCATCGACAACCTGCTGACCCGCCGTCAGACCCTCTTCGAGAAGTTCTCGGCCGAGGCGGCCCGCAACCGAGTGGTGAGCCTGATGCCCGATGACCCCGATTTGGTGGTTACAGACCGCGACGAGGCCTTCCTAAAGAGCGTAATGGAGTGGCTGGGTGAGCATGTGGAAAATTCGGAGCTGACCATCGACCAACTCGCCTCACACCTCGGATTGGGACGCACGACGATGTACAACAAGCTGAAGAGCCTGACCGGCAAGTCACCCGTCGAGCTGATTAAGGAGTACCGCATCACGAAGGCTGCACTGCTGCTCAAAACCGGACAGTTCTCGGTCTCGGAGGTGGCCTACAAGGTGGGATTCTCCGACCCGGGCTACTTCAGTCGCTGCTTCAGGGAGCAACACAAGCTCTCACCGGCCGAGTATATGAAGAGCCACAAAATGAAGGAATAGTAAGAGGCTGTATTAACCAGCTTCTAAAAACAACAACCGAAATGAATATGAAACATCTCTTGCAAATCATGGTGCTGGGGGCCCTGCTGTGCAGCTGCTCCCCGCAAAAGGGGCTTCTAAGTGATGGTCGGGGTCCGCTCTCGCTTCGCATGGTCGAAAGCGAGATTGCTCGCAACCCCAAGGCGGTCAATCTTGACGGCATCCCCGAAGGAAAGGTGAAGTGGAACTATACGACGGGGCTGGAGCTGCTGGCCATTATGGATGCAGCACGGGAGCACAACCGAGCCGACTTCTACGACTATGCCGCCCGCTACTACGATACGATGGTGCAGCCCGACGGCTCGATTCTGACCTACAGCAAGGCCAAGTATAACCTGGACCACATCTGCCCGGGCCGCCCGCTCTTTGAAATCTACGAGCGCACGGGCCAGAAGCGCTACTTAGCGGCGATGGATACCCTCTATCGACAGATTAAGGAGCAGCCCCGCACCCCCGAGGGTGGTTATTGGCACAAGAAGATCTACCCGAATCAGATGTGGATGGATGGCCTCTATATGGCCGAGCCCTTCCATGCCGAGTTCATAAACCGCTTTGTGGCAACCCGCTCTCCGGAGCTGGTAAAGGAGCTGCAAAAGGAGATTATTGAGCAGTTTACCACCATCGCAAAGTACACCTACGACCCCGCAACAGAGCTCTTCCGCCACGCCTGGGACTCCTCGCACGAGATGTTCTGGTGCGATAAGACGACCGGACAGTCGGCCCACGCCTGGGGTCGCGGTCTGGGCTGGTATACCGTGGCGCTGGTCGAGACCCTCGAGCTGCTGGGCGAAGGGGCCGAGGGCCGCGATAAGCTGCTCGAGATTCTGAACCACATCTTTAAGACGCTGCCTCGTTATGCCGACAAGCAGACGGGAATGTGGTACCAGGTGCTCGACTGTCCCGAGCGGGAGGGGAACTATCAGGAGTCCACCTGCTCGATTATGTTTATCTATGCCCAACTCAAGGGTGCCCGCCTGGGATACCTTCCGAAGGAGGAGCTGAAACGAGGGCTGAAGAACTACGAGCGCTTCGTCGAGCGCTTTATGCGCCAAAACGAGGATGGCACCTTGAGCATGATCGACTGCTGCGCAGTGGGCGGTCTGGGTGGCAAGCAGATGCGCGACGGCTCGTTCGAGTACTACCTCTCGGAGCCCATTATCGAGAACGATTGTAAGGGTGTAGGCCCCTTTATTTGGGCCTCGATGGAGTACGAGCGTGCGATGAAATAGGCTCACAGAGTCTTTGAGCAGGGATTTTAGTACACCAAGGCCAAATGCGGGGTGTCAAATTCTCCTATATAAGTGATAAAATTTACATATATATATAAGAGGTAATCGCTAATTTTGTGTAACGAAGTTAAAGAAAAAGCGACAAAAGAGAGCAAAATATCGCTTTAAGATGTAAAAAAACAGAAAACCAAAATAGAAAACCTAATTAAAAACTTTAAACTATGACAGAGAAATTTTACTCTTTCACCAAGGCGATGGTGCTCCGCGTAGCACTCGTTTTGGCAGTCGTTTCTTTGGCAGCAGGTGAGGCTTCGGCGCAGAACCGCAAGATCTCGGGTACTGTTAAAGACGCGATGGGGCCTGTGATGGCCGCTTCGGTCGTGGTTGAAGGAACGACCATTGGCGTAAGTACCGGTATGGATGGTACTTTCACGCTGGAGGTTCCCGCCAACGCCAAGCAGATTAAGGTGAGCTATGTAGGCTACGATGACGCCATTGTAGACCTGGTAGCTGCTCAAACCGTCTACGACATTACACTCGAGGAGGCCTCGACCCGTATGGACGAGGTGGTTGTGGTGGGTTATGCCACCGTAAAGCGCCGCGATGTGGTAGGTTCGGTAGCCTCGGTAAGCAACGAGGTGCTGACCCAGATGCCCGTGGCTTCGGTTACCGAGGCTCTGTCAGGTCGTATGGCCGGTGTGACGGTGACCTCGACCGAGGGTGATCCCGATGCCGACATCAAGATTCGCGTGCGTGGTGGTGGTTCGATTACGCAGGACAACTCGCCTCTGTACATCGTCGACGGATTCCCCGTAGAGAGCATCTCGGATATTCCGGCAACCGACATCCAGTCGATTGACGTGTTGAAGGATGCCTTCTCGACGGCCATCTACGGTGCCCGTGGTGCCAACGGTGTTGTCATCGTTACGACGAAGAGCGGTGAGAAGGGCAAGGTAACGGTCAACTACAACGCCTATTATGGTGTCAAGAAGATGGCCAACACCGACGCCATTTCGCCCATGAGCCCCTACCAGTATGCCCAGTACTACTATGAGATGGGTGTTGTTCGCAACAAGTTGGACGACATCTATACTCCCGTCTTTGGCGGCTTTGAGGACATCGGGCTCTACGCCGGCGTCGAGGGCAACGATTGGGTAGACCAGGTATTTGGTCGCACCGGTACGACCTTCAACCACAACATCTCGGTTTCGGGTGGTGGCGACAAGTTCAAGTGGACGGCCAGCTACGCCCACATCGACGAGGATGCCATCATGGAGGGCTCGTCGTACAAGCGTAACAACCTCTCGCTGAAGGCTTCGTACAAGCCCACCAAGCGCGTAGGCTTCGATTTCAACGTTCGTTACTCGGATACCGAGGTGCGTGGTGCGGGTGCCAACTCCATAAACGACGCCGGTTCGAACTCGGGTAACGGTCGTATGCGTCACGCCGTGCAGTATATGCCCATGCCCCTGAACATGTCGGCTGCCGGTGGTAACGAGAACGAGGGTGAGTCGAGCTACACGATGGTAGGCGACAACGTGCAGCCGATGGTTGCCATTGCAGACAATGATAACCTGCGCACGCGTACCAATTGGACGGCCAATGCCGCCTTCTCGTGGGAGATTATCGACGATCTGACCCTGCGTGTGGAGGCCGGTATCGACGACTATCGCCAGATTGACAACCGTTTCTACGGTATGACCTCCTACTATGTATATAACAACAACCGCCCGGGTCCCGCCGTTCGCTACACGGATCAGACCCGTCAGAAGATTCGCAACACCAACACCCTGAGCTACGACTTCAAGGAGGTCTTCAAGAATGAGGACCACAAGCTCAATCTGTTGGCCGGTTTGGAGTACATCGTAACCCGCTCGAACACCCTGGGTCTGGATGTACACGACTACCCGACCTTCTTCTCGGCCGAGCAGGCTTGGAACATGATGAGTGCCGCTACGGGTACGCACCTGGTATCGAATGTCTACAATCCCGACGATAAGCTGCTCTCGTTCTTCGGTCGTCTGAACTACGACTACAAGGGCAAGTATATGATTTCGGCTACGATGCGTGCCGATGGTTCGTCGAAGTTTGCCGAAGGCAATCAGTGGGGTTACTTCCCCTCGGCCGCTGCTTCGTGGCGCCTTTCGGGCGAGGAGTGGTTGAAGGATGCCGATTGGCTCGACAACCTGAAGATTCGTTACAGCTTCGGTACGGCCGGTAACAACAACGTACCCTCGGGTCTGATCTTCCAGAGCTACGCCAGCTACGGCGATGCGAACGATCGTCTGTTGAGCTCGGGCTATTGGGGTCCCTCGGGTGGTGACAACCCGCCGATGATGAACAAGGATCTGAAGTGGGAGACCACCTATTCGCACAACATCGGTTTGGACTTCGGTTTCCTGCGCGGCCGCATCAACGGTAGCGTGGAGGTTTACCAGAACAACACGACGGACCTGCTGATTAAGTATCCTACGGGAGGTAGTGGTTACGCCTATCAGTATCGCAACTTAGGTGAGACCCGCAACCGCGGTATCGAGCTCTCGGCTCAGTTTGTGATTCTGGAGAAGGAGAAGTATGGTATCACCTTCTCGGCCAACGCTTCGTACAACGAGAACCGCGTAATGGACCTCGGCGCCGGTGTTGAGGAGCTCAACGAGTCGACGAACTGGGCCTCGACCCAGGTAGGTACCGACTATGTGGTACGCGTAGGCCAGCCTCTGGGCCAGATGTACGGTTATATGTCGGATGGCCGCTACGAGGTGGATGACTTCAACTACGAGAACGGCAAGTGGACTCTGAAGGAGGGTGTAGCCGACAACTCGGCCATCATCGGTGCCGACTACCTGCGCCCGGGTGCCATGAAGCTCAAGGATTTGAATGGTGACGGCAAGGTGAACGACAGCGATAAGACCGTCATTGGCAACTCGCAGCCCGAGTGGACCGGTGGATTCTCGCTCTCGGCCTACTTCTACGGCTTCGACTTTGCTGCCAACTTCAACTGGGTATATGGCAACGAGATCTACAATGCTGACAAGATTCAGTACACGACCTCGACCAACAACCCCAACTACCGCAACCTGATTGACATGGTGGCTGTAGGTAACCGCTGGACCAACATCGATTGGACGACGGGTCAGGAGATTACCGACCCCGCAGCGCTGGCTGCTGCCAATGCCGGAACGACGATGTGGTCGCCCTACATGCAGAACTCGACCTTCACGGATTGGGCTGTTGAGGACGGTTCGTTCCTCCGCTTAAGCTCGATTACGCTTGGTTACTCGCTGCCGAAGGCCTGGACCAAGAAGCTGCGCATCCAGAAGTTCCGCATCTACGCTACGGCCACGAACCTCTTCTGCTGGACCAAGTACACGGGTTACGATCCGGAGGTGGACTGCCGCCGCGCAACGCCCCTTACGCCGGGTGTTGACTACTCGGCCTATCCGAAGAGCACGGGTATTGTCTTTGGTGCAAACCTCACGTTCTAATCATCGGCTTACAACTTAAAAATACAAGAGCAATATGAAAAACTTGAAATATATCAGTTTGCTTCTGCTGTTTGCCATCAGCTTCAGCTCCTGTGCCGATATCCTGGAGCAGGAGATGAAGTCGTCGGTCGACACCGAGACGATGTACAGCAGTTATGACCTGGCCGAGGCTGCCAATTACGGCGCCATCTACGCCATCATCGGCCGCACGGCTAACTTCCGTGCCCGCTTCCACCCCTGGTATGGTCTGAACTCGGATATCGAGTGGTACCTCTCCTTCACGGGTGCAAACCGTGGTATTGTTGCCTACGATCTGCTGCCCAACAACTCGACGATGAATACCGCCTCGGACAACAACGCCTACTCGATGATGTACGAGGGTATCGAGCGTCTGAATCTGAACGTAATCAACCTGCGTGAGTATGGTAATGTGGAGAACGACAAGGATATGGCCTTCCTCCTGGGTGAGGCTCTGGTTCTGCGTGCCACGGTCTACTACGACCTGCTGCGTGCCTGGGGTGATGTTCCCGCCCGCTTCGAGCCGGTAACTCCCGAGACCACCTACCTGCCCAAGGCTGACCGCAATGTAATCTACAAGCAGCTGCTCAAGGATCTGGAGGAGGCTGCCACGTTGCTCCCCTGGCCCGGTCAGGGTCGCGCTACGACCATCGACCGCGCCAACAAGGCCTATGCACAGGGTCTGTATGCCCGTATCGCCCTGATGGCTTCGGGTTATGCGCAGCGTCCCGATGATGGTCAGGTAGGTACCGGTAACCCGGGTTCGGTTCGCAAGTCGAATGACCCCGAGTTGCAGAAGAGTGTCCTCTACCCGAAGGCTTTGGCCGCATTGGAGGATGTAATTCAGAATAGCGGTTGCCAACTCTATGCCAACTACCGTCAGATGTGGGAGGACCTGGGTGCCTTCAACCTCGACGCCTCGACCGTAGGCAAGGAGGTGCTGTGGGTATACCCCTATGGCGACAACCGTGGCCGCTGGAACTACACCTTCGCCGTGCGTGACGACGACGCTACGCGCGCCGGTGGTGCTGCCGGTCCCGTGCCTACGCTCTGGTTTGACTACGACAAGAACGACACGCGTCGCGACTTAAGCTGCGTGAACTGGAAGTGGTCGAAGGGCCAGCAGGTTCCCGCCGGTATGGCCGATTGGTACTTCGGCAAGTACCGTGTAGAGTGGATGACCAAGAACAATTGGGACCGCGAGGGTAACGACTGCGGTTATAAGCCTCCCTACATGCGCTATTCGGATATTCTGCTGATGGCTGCCGAGATTGCCAACGATTCGGAGGGCGGTGTACGCGACGAGTCGAAGGCCAAGGGTTACCTGGCAGAGGTTCGTGCCAGAGCCTTTGGTGCAGCAGCCGGTGAGGCTCAGGCCCAGGTTGCGGCTCTGGGTGGCGAGAAGGCCATCTTCGATGCCATTGTTGAGGAGCGTGCCTTCGAGTTCGTGGGTGAGATGTTGCGCAAGCAGGACCTGATTCGTTGGGGTATGCTCAAGGAGAAGATTGACGAGACGAGCGCCAAGATGTTGCAGCTCTCGAAGTTGCAGGGCGAGTATGCCAACCTGCCTCGCGAGTTCTACTACCGCTACAACAAGCAGGGTGAGATTGAGTTCTGGGGCTTTGGCGAGGGTGAGAATGTAACGCCCGATGCTACCTGGATGCAGCCTACCGACAGCAAGGGTAAGCCCTACACCTACATTCCCGACGATTCGGAGGATGAGACCAAAAATATCTTCTACGACTCTTCGGCCAAGAAGAACGTGGCCGAGCACTACTACGATCAGGATCCCGACACGAAGCAGTACTGGCCTATCTTCCAGAACGTGCTCGACATGTCGCAGGGTAAGCTCGTAAACGACTTCGGTTACTAATCGAATGCCAACCATTAAACAAAGATTACAACTATGAAAAAGATATTGAAATCGATGTTATTCGTGGCGCTCTTCGCGATGGGTCTGGGCTTTGTTTCGTGCTCGGATGACCGCGACGACATCAACACGACCCTCCAGCTGGATCGTGCCCTGACGCCACAGAATTTCGTTGCCACCGTTCTGGATAGCGGTAGCGACGTAAAGTTCCAGTGGGATGTCCGCTCGGATGTTGCCACCTATGTACTCTCGGTTTACGACAACGAACTCTGCGAGGGCGAGGCCCTATGGTCGGGTGAGGTTGCCGCCGATGAGGTTCCCTACACGCTGAAGAATACGCTCGAGGCCGAGCAGACCTACTATGCAGCCGTATATGCCGTAAGCGCCGACGAGCGCGTGAAGAACTCGAACCGCGCCATCTCGGAGGCCATCGAGACCTTCGCTATCATGACCTCGCTGGAGCCCCGAGTTTCCGACCGCTCCTCGACCAGCATCTCGCTGGCTTGGACGGCCGACGACTTCCTGACCCACATCAAGGTCGTTGAGACGGGTGCAGCAGTGGGTACGGAGTACACTGTAACGGCTGATGATATCGCCGCTGCCGGTGCCACGGTTGATGGCTTGACCCCCTCGACGGGCTATACGATGACCCTGTTCTACAACAGCGCATCGCGCGGTACGATAGAGGTTTGGACGCGTCCCGATGCTACGGGTGCCACGGTGGTTACCACCTCGGCCGAGCTGCAGCAGGCTCTGCTGGATGGCGCCACGAAGATTGCCGTAGCCCACAGCGATGTACCCTACTCGTTGGAGTTTGCTGCCGGTACGACCAACCCGCTGCCCGAGTGGAACAAGGATCTGACCATCTACGGTATCAGCACTCCCGAGGGTCTGCAGCCTACGATTATTGGCTTTACGATGGGTCTGAACCCGGGTTCGGCCGAGTATGCTGTCTCGATTTCGGATCTGAAACTCGATGGTAACGGTGCCGGTTATGTGGTAAATGTACCGGGTAACAAGGTGACCAACATCTCGAGCCTGACCATCAAGAACTGCGAGATTTTCAACTACGCCAAGAACCTCGTTACCTGCTCAGATGGCGGTTCGGAACTCCATGTTTCGGGTGACATCCTCCTCGACGGTCTGACGGCCTACGCCATCAACCCCGAGGGTTCGGGTGGTGGTGATACCATCGACTTCCGCTATGGTACCTACAACAACCTGACGCTGAAGAACTCGACCATCTACAACGGCGGCCGCACCTTCTTCTACCTCGATAAGGCCATCACCGGCTTTACGGGTAAGATTTTGATTGAGAACAACACCTTGTCGAATGTCAATATGAAGACCAACCGTCAGGGTATGTTCTGCGTACGTCTGGTGGGTGTTCTTACGGGCAGCTTCGAGGTGAAGAATAACCTGATTCTGAACATTCTGGGTGAGGGTCAGGATCTGACGAAGTTCCACCTGGTAGGTAACTACGACGGTTGCGTTACGCCGACCTTTACGAACAACTACTACTACAACTTCTCGAACAATGAGGATAACTCCTTCTTCACCTCAGCCAATGCTGCTCCCGAGATGTCGGAGGCTGTAGCTTTGGCCGGTGGTGGTAAGATTCTGGCCGAGGATCCCTGCCAGAAGTCGCTCAAGGGTCAGTTCTGGATTGAGAATGCCGACGTGATTTCGAATTCGGTGGGTGATCCCCGCTGGTGGACGGCCGTAGCTCCCGTGGTTCCCGAGCAGACCGAGCTCAATGCACTGACGGCTGCCTATACCTGGAACTTTGCCAACAGCGACCTCTTCGAGGAGACCGCCATCACGCGCACCCGCATCATCTCGAACCTGCAGTTCATCGTTGATAGCGAGGAGGCCCCGATGAATATCACCAAGGAGGGTCAGCTTCAGTTTGCCAAGGCCTCGAAGGTACTCGCAACGGGTGTTCCCGAGGATCAGGCTGTAGCCTTCCTGACCTCGATTCCCGGTACGCTGATCGTTAGCACCGACGCCGGTGACTACAACTCGCACCTCGAGGTAATCGTAGGCGAGGAGCGCCGCACGATGACCGCCGACGGTGGCGTTCACATGACCTCGTTTGAGGGCATTGCAGAGCCTACGATGATCTACATCGTGGCTTGCGGCGAGCAAGCAATCATCAACTCGATTGAGTGGTCCGAGGATATCATTATCGAGGGTCCCTTCACGCTCGACACCCCTGCACCGACTGCTTCGGCTGCCGATCTGATGACCAAGGGTGGTGTAGATCAGGTAATTTCGTGGAAGGCTATCGAGAACGCTGCTTCGTATGAGGTGGTATTCAACGGCAAGACCTCGGAGGTTACCGAGACCGAGTTTGTGATTACCTCTTCGACCATTGCCGGTCTTTCGGAGGGTGACTATACGGTAGATGTAAAGGCTCTGCCCGCTGCAACGTCGCTCAACTTCCTCGCTTCGGGTGTAGGTTCCGTATCGTTCCATGTAACGAAGACCCCCGAGAATATCGACTACTACACTTGGGACTTTACCGACGACACGATCTACGCCTCGGCAACCCTCTCGGCCAATACGAATTACCTCTCGGCCCCCGGTGAGCGTGAGCTGACCATCATGGCTGCCTCGGGTAAGGAGGTAACCATCGAGGGCGGTAACCGCATCAAGATGGGTGGTAAATCGACGTTGGTGGATGGTATTCCCACCGAGCGCGCCTTCAAGTTCGTTGCCAAGAATAAGGGGACGCTGAAGATTACCCACTGCTCGGCCAGCTCGTCGGGTACAGGTCGCAACACCATCGTTCTGGTGGATGGCGTAGAGGTAGGCCGCTCGGAGGCCCTCTTGACCTCGGGTGAGGGTAAGGCCAACCCCGGAACCTTCCTGCTCGATGATGTGAAGGCCGGTCAGACCATCTACATCTACTGCGACGCTTCGATCAACTACTACGGCATCAGCTGGGAGGAGGAGAAGCCTCAGGTTTCCGATAAGGAGGAGCACACGATGACCCTTACCAATGAGGCTGTGAAGGCTGTTTGCGCCGACGTTCCGACCGGAAAAGACGCAACCATCGCTCTTGTAGGCAACAACACCTGGCAGATGGATGGTGTAACCTTCAACTCGCGCTTTGCCTGTGGTAAGTCGAGCGGTTTTCCCGTGCTCTACTTCTACAAGCAAGCTACGACCGACAGCTACATCGAGACCACGGAGCTGGGCGAGATCAAGTCGATTGAGATCACCTACATCGCAGATGCCTATAAGGATGGCACGAAGCTCACGATGACCTGCGACGGTGCTGCCGTTGAGTACACCGACGATAAGGATAATCTGAAGTTGACCTACAACTTTGCTGCCGGCAACAGCGGTCAGTTCAAGTTGCAGTCGATCAACGATGACCTGAAGATTGAGACGATGGTGATTAACTACCTAAAGTAATTCTTCGATATTCCTAACAGAAAAAGGCGCCTCGGGCGCCTTTTTCTGTTATTTAATATGTTGTGCGATTTTCATCTTAAGCGAACCTGCACCATACCCCACCCAGCGATCGAGGATGATTCCCTCGGGCGAGATAAGCGTATAGTTCGGAATGCCCGGCTGGTCGTAGTGGGCATAGAGACCGCCTCGCTCCTTACCGTCACTCCAATTGTGCCACGAAATAGAGTGCTCGGCCGAGGCTTTGCGCCACATATTCTCTGCATCGGTCGTGACGCTCACCACCTGCAGGCGCCCCCGATACTCTTCTGCGATCTCGGCCATCTCGGGCAGGGCCATCATACAGGGGCCACAGCCGGCACTCCAGAAGTCGAGCAGGATATACTCTCCCCGTAACTCTGAGAGCGTATGGCGATTTCCCGCCAGGTCGAAGAGCTCGCCATCAACCATCGGCTCGTTCTTTGCCACCTCCTTCACGGGATAGAGCAGGTCGTGGATACGTTGGGCGGTGGGATGCTCTATCCACTCGGCATCCAGCGAATTATAGAGCGCCTCAACAGCCTCACGGTGGGGATAGCTCTGGTAGTACCGGCACATAGAGGCCATCTCCTCGAGGCGCATCAGCCCGACCTCATCCATCTTGACACGCTGCATCCGCTCAATCAGGCGGCCGTGAATCTTCGGTACCACTACCTCCTGCTGCAAGCGTCCCAGCGAGTCATACATCGACTGTGCGGTTGCCTGGTCGAGCCCCTCGTTTTGGGCCCTAAAACGGAGGTTGTTCTCCTCGATGGTCAGGCGTTGCAGCTCATCGTAGAGGTCGCGGGCAGAGTTGTTATACCCCTGCCAGGAGCTATTCTCGGGGGCGGGGCCCTTGACCTCCCAGGTAAAAATCAGGGGGTCGTCACCCTCAACGCACACACGGTCACCCGCCTCGGCCCACAGGTGCAGGGCCATCGACGGAAAGTCGATGTGCCAGCAGAGGATGGTCATCTGCTCACGCTCGGCCGCCTCGGGCTTGACGCGGAAGAAGAATCGCCCGTCGCGCAGCGTATCGTGGTCAATAGCCATACCGGCCCGGCCGTTGATGCGAAAAAGGGAGAATACCACCCCATCCTCGACCCCTCGGACACGGCCCTCAATCTCGTAGTACTCCTTCGGAGTTTGGTGGCAGGCCACAAGGGCCATTAGCACCATAAGCAGCGTAGTCAATCGTTTCATACCTATAATTTGATTACAATTTTTTGTTCAGGTTACAAGAAGCTGTATAACAAGAGGGATTTACAAGCCTGCTAAGCCCTCGAAACCGCAGCATACTAAGGCGTATGTGAGGATTTCGAGGGCAGCATAATGCGGAAATCACCTTGTCAGGCAACTTCTTGGGGATTATTCGGCAATCTTTGCCGGGTAGGTCTTCAGCAACTTGAGTTCACCAAGCCGGACAAAGATTACACCCCCCTGTGGCACCTTCACCTTGAGGTTGTGCTCCTGAATCAATTCTGCAGCCCGGTCTTCACGCAGCACCTCAATAAACTGAATCTCCTCCGAGTTGATCTGCTTCAGAATAGCAGGCGAGCCGATGCGGAACGTACCATCCAGGTTCGCCACGATAACCATCACATCGCTCGAATCATCCAACACAACCTCCGAACCGTTCTTCATGATTCGAAGACTCTTCTCCTGAGTACCGTTTTCAACCTCCGGCCCACGTTTTTGAATCGTTATGGAGCTCGTTTGACGCAGCTCCTGAGCCTTTTCAGGCTCGATAAGCAAAAACGGAACGGACTCTTCATTTTTCTCGCTCACAAACTTGTGGGTGGTGATAATCACAGCATGGTCGATACCCTTCATCACATTCATATTGGCAATCGTCTCGGGTTTCAAAGCATCCACCTCCTCTTTCGAGGCTATGCGACCATCAACCACATAGAGGGTTTGGGGCTCCAACTTTTTAAGGCTGGTTGAGACCTCACCCGAGGTCTGGCCCGTGACCTCAATCTCACGGCTCTCATACCCCTCTCGCGAGAAGAGATAGGTAACCTTCCGCTGCTTGACAACAGGCATCAGGTAGCGGCCCTCGAAATCGGTCAGGGCCGAGAGGCCACTCTCTTTGGCCTGAACCAGCACATTGGATATCGGCTTACCATCCTGATCGGTCACCGTACCTCGGATTCGCTGCTGGGCCGAGGCCGTAAGGCCCATTGTTAAGGCCAGCAATACAAAAATTACACGTTTCATACACTACAAACATTTCTAACATTTCTAACATTTCTAACATTTCTAACATTTCTAACTTTTCTTGCTTTTGCAACTTTTCTAATTTTTTAACTTTCTAACTTTTTAATCGGAATCGCGCTTTTCCTACGACAAAGATAGGGTGTCATTTTCAAAAAGCGAGTTAACGGAGTGTTAAGTTTTGTTAAGAAATGTTAATGCCCGCCAAAATCCGAGAAAAAGCATTACCTTTGTTATACAGAAGCGTTTTTAACCCTGCATCCCCGATGAGAAACGACCGCAACCTCTTTCGAAACATCGCCTGTATGGCCCTCGCAGCCCTTACACTGCTGGCCGTGGTGCAGGGTGTATGGGTGTGGCAGATGTACCGCGACCGCATGGTCGATTTCGAGCGTCGGGTCTGGTCGGCGGCCTACAAGAGCGTCTACCGCTCCTTCCTCGCGGATGCCGTTCCGGGGATTCGGCCGGGCAACCGTGTACAAATCGACCTGAACGACTTTGCCCTCTACTTCGAGAGCAATCTCTTGGAGCTCAACGCCCTTAAACCCTATGTATTGGAGGTGGTGAGCTACTTGGGCGACAACGGCCGCGTGATGATGCGCCGAGGCGATGTCGATGCCCTCCAGGAGCCCTTTGTGTTGCAAATCGAGATTGACGACGACGGCTACTTCCTGCTGCTGGTCTATATGGATGTACCCCACGCCGAGTTCCGTCGCGAGATGAGCGGATTGATACTCTCGTCGGTGGGCATTGTGTTGCTGATGGCCGGATTGCTCTTCTACCTGATGCGCACCTGGTTCCGCCAAAAGAGCCTCGAGGAGATGCGCCGAGATTTGACACAAAACATCACCCACGAACTGAAGACCCCTATCTCGGTGGCGCTGGCAGCCAACGACGCCCTGCGCAACTTCGGGGCCGATGCCGATGCGGAGCGTCGCAGCCGCTATTTAGAGATGGTGGCCGAGCAGCTGCAGGGGCTGAGTCGGCTTGTCGAGCGAATCCTGCGCCTCTCGGCCGAAGAGCCCGAGAGCTATCGACAAGAGCTCTTCCTACTCCGCCCGCTGCTCGAGAGCTGCCGACGCGAGGTGCCCGATACAACCAAGCAGATAAGCTGGCATATTGAGTGCCCCGAAGCGTTGAGCCTCAGAGCCGACCGCCTCCACTTAGGAAATATCCTCCACACGCTGGTCGATAACTCGCTCAACTACTCGCACCAGGCGGTGCAAATCACCCTGCGCGCTGCGGCTACGCCCCAAGGAGTCACCATCGAGGTCGAGGATAATGGTATCGGTATCGAGGCAAAGCACCTCGACGAAATCTTCGAGAAGTTCTACCGCGTACCGACGGGCGATGTGCAGAATGTGCGCGGCTCGGGGTTAGGGCTCTACTACGCACGTCGGGTTGTGGAGGGCCATGGCGGAGAAATTTACGCCCGAAGCCACCCGGGCAAAGGGACTTGTATCACCATTCAACTGCCCCAAAATGAGTAGACGAATCAAGATATTGCTGGTCGAAGATGAGCGGATGTTGGCCGAAATTTTGAGCGACACCCTCTCGGATCGTGACTTTGAGGTGCGCTTAGCCTTTGACGGTCTTCAGGCTCTGGAGTTGCTGCAGGGGTGGCAACCCGAGGTGATTGTGGCCGATGTGATGATGCCCCGCATGGATGGATTTACCCTCACACGCCGCCTCAGAAGTTGCGGTTGCGAGGCTCCGGTGCTCTTCCTTACGGCACGCTCCTCAACCGAAGATGTTGTCAAGGGATTTGAGGCGGGTGGAAACGACTACCTGAAAAAGCCCTTTGCCATCGACGAGTTGATTGTCCGTATTCGTGCCCTGGCGGCTCGATTTGCCGCCTCGAAAAGCGAGGAGGAGAGTTATGCACTGGGGCTCTACACCTTTCAACCCACCCAAGCAACCCTCACGCTGGGCGATAAGAGCGAGAAGCTGCCTGCACGCGAGGCCGAAGTGCTGCTGCGTCTATGCCGACGAATGGGCCAAACGGTCGAATCGGCAGCCCTGCTGCGTGAGTTGTGGGGCGACGACTCGTTCTTCAACCTGCGTTCACTCAACGTCTTTATCTCACGCCTGCGCCACCGCCTGTCGCGCGACAAACGGCTGCAAATCGTCTCGATTCGCGGCGTAGGATACCGCTTGATACAAATGAGTAATGAGCAATGAACAGCAATGAAGACACAAAAAAACCCGACCTATGTGGTCGGGCTTACTTTTCGTGTTCGACGGGTCGTTACTCGGCCAGCGGCGTTACGCTGACATACGACTTACCCTCACGCTTCTTGCAGAACGAAACCGTTCCGTCTACCAGCGCAAAGAGGGTGTGATCCTTACCCATACCCACGTTGTCACCGGGGTTGTGGACAGTACCTCTCTGGCGAACGATGATGTTGCCAGCCTTAGCGAACTGACCACCGAAAAGTTTTACGCCGAGTCGCTTGCTCTCCGACTCACGGCCGTTCTTCGACGAACCTACACCTTTTTTGTGTGCCATGTTTCTCTAAATTTTTAAGGTTACGCAACAATTTCCTCTACCAGAATCTGGGTCAGGTACTGACGGTGACCGTTGCACTTCTGATAACCAGTTCTACGCTTCTTCTTAAACACCAGAACCTTGTCGTCCTTCAGGTGCTTGAGAATCTTGCACTTTACCGAGGCGCCTTCTACCACAGGTGCGCCCACCTTTACCTGACCGTCGTTGTCTGCGAGCAGGATTTTGTCGAAGCTCACCGACGAGTCTACCTCGCCCTGAAGACGGTGAACATAGAGCTTCCGACCTTTTTCAGCCTTAAACTGCTGACCTGCAATCTCTACTATTACGTACATTTAACTTAAATTATATGTATTTGAACATATTTCGGAGGGCAAAGATAGTGAAAATTTCTGTTCCGACAAACAAACCGCTCTTTTTTTTCGCTCAAAGTCGATTTTTGGCATATTTTTCGGTTGTGCTCTCGCAATTTCAGTACATGCTGGACCGCATTCTCATATTCACCTCCTCGCCCCTGTTGGCCGAGCAGACCCTTCGGGCCTTGGATGGCCTGGGGGCCGAGTTGGTGGCTGTGAGCCGCTGGTGCGAATTGGAGGAGGAGCTGCAGAGGCGGGGTGCCGTGCTGGCGCTGCTGCTCTCGCCCCTGAAGGGGGCTCCGCTGGCCGCACGCATCGCCTCGCTGCGCAGCCTCTCGCCCCGCATCGAGCTCTTTGCGCTCTGGTGGGACGACACGGCCGAGGGGGCTGTCGAAAGACTTCTCTGCGGGGTCAATCAAATCTACTCGCTCCCCTGCTCGGCCGAGCGTCTGCGCCGCCATGTGACCTCGGTACTTCAAAAACGTCGTGGTTGTGCCTGATTTTTTCCTCGTCCTGCAAAAACAGCCCCCGAGGTGTCTGGGAGGCTGTTCATCTCTTTTTTACAATCGACATTCGACCTTTGGAACAAATTTGGTGCTCAAAAATTTCGCCGTTTGACAAATAAATTGTATCTTTATATCGTTATTGATTTGCAAACCAATAAAACGACCATACACTATGCTGAACAACGAGGTTCGAGAGTACCTGCTCACTGGGGTCTTTAACGCAGCCGTTCGGGCCGGTGCGGCCATTATGCAGGTCTATGCCCGCCGTGACCATTGCGACGTTACGCTAAAGAGTGACCACACCCCCATTACCGAGGCCGACCGCGCTGCCCACAAGGTGATTCGTGAGAGCCTGGGGCAGACCCGCATCCCCATCTTAAGCGAGGAGGGACGCGAGATGCGTTACGAGGAGCGTTGTAATTGGGAGATGTTCTGGCTGGTCGATCCGCTCGACGGAACCCTCGAGTTCCTGAAGGGGAACAACGAGTTTACGGTCAATATCGCCCTGATGGAGAATAATCGGGCCATCGCTTCGGTGGTCTATGTCCCCTATTTAGAGAAGATGTACTTAGCCGAGCGTGATAATGGAGCCTGGCTCAAAACGGGTGTAAAGCCGACACCCGATGCCGCCTACACCTACGAGGAGATTGAGGTTCAAATGCAGCCTCTGCCCCTTAAAACGGAGCCCCACACGCCCCTGCGAGTTGCCGTTTCACGCTCGCACCAGACCCCCGAAACGGCTACCCACATCGAGGCGCTGCGAAGAGAATATCCCGACTTGGAGGTCATCGAGCAGGGTAGCTCCTACAAGTTCTGTCTGCTGGCCGAGGGTTCGGTGGAGTACTACCCCCGTACCACCCACACCTACGAGTGGGACACGGCAGCCGGCGAGTTGATTCTTCGTGAGGCAGGCGGCGAAACCCGCTCTTTAAAAGAGGGCACCCCCCTGCAATACAACAAAGAGAACCTGCAAAATCCCTGGTTTGTCTGCCGCAGCGGTTCGTTGTTACGTTAATTGAGTGTGCTACATAAAGTAGAAAGAGCCTGTCTAACAAGTTTTTTGTTAGATGGGCTTTTTGTATATTTGTGACG
>CAYRPL010000004.1:0-29611 GCA_964426045.1 uncultured Alistipes sp.
CCCGACGCTCAAACTACAAATGGCAATAATAGCTATGCACTCGCTGCCTAATTTCAAGGAAATTGAGGCTTAATCTTGTGACCCAAGGCTGGTTGTAAGACGAGTATCCCGGGTGGCGGTTCCGCTCCTTAACTGCTGCTCATACGGGGTATCATCAATTTGGAGATCGTGCGATATGCGCCTCGGTTATCGTGCTAAATTTAGAGGCTGGGACCTCGGTTAGGCCGCCGCCTGCCGGGCCGAGGTAGAAGGATGAAATGGTCGGCTAAACGTGTAGAAAGCTTTCGGGTTCCTTGTTTGGACAGGGGTTCGACTCCCCTCAGCTCCACAAAAAAATGGCAGAGAATTTTTTCTCTGCTTTTTTTTGTGTCGCCTCGGGTCGCGTTCGGTCTGTGGCGCCTCGGCAGAGCATAGGCGAATGAATTGTTGTGCTGGCGATTGTGTGTAGCTTGCTGCAGCAAGCCTCAAAGGTTTGGAATCGGCTCGTGTAAATAAATTTCCCCGCACCGATTCCCAAACCTTTCAGCCTTCGGCCAACACCCAATCACCGCCTCAATTATCCGCCCTTTCTGCACTCGGCTGCTGCGACCGTTCGACTCCTGGTCGTGGGGAGAAATATGGCTTGAAAATTTTGTAATCTCTTTTGTCGCTTCGGGTCGCGTTCGGTCTGTGGCGCCTCGGCAGAGCATAGGCTGATAACACAATGTGAAATTTTGTAGACATTGCCCGGCAATTCCCAGCCACTCCTATCTGTTGAGGAGAAAAAAATAATTGCTCATTGCTAATTTCTCATTGCTCATTAAAATAATTTGCAATTATTTTGTACCTTTGTCGAAATGAAAAACGCAATGGAGCAGACAGGAAAGCGGGTGGTGAGCCTGCGCAAGGTGGCGATCTACCACGCTGACGGGGATTTTGGGCAGTATTCGGCCGGGCGGCTGATTAAGGAGGGGGAGTTGATTCTCTCGGACCTTGACCTCGAAGTTCGTGAAGGTGAGTTTGTCTATCTGATTGGGCGTGTAGGCAGTGGAAAGTCGTCGCTACTGAAGACCCTCTATGCCGAATTGCAGCTCCTGAAGGGCGAGGGTGAGGTTGTGGGCTTCGATTTGCGGAAGCTCAAGCGTCGTGAAATCCCCTACCTCAGGCGTCGCATCGGCATTGTCTTTCAGGACTACCAGCTGCTGACCGACCGCAACGTCTTTCGCAACCTGTACGATGTGATGCGGGCCACGGGCTGGCGCAAGGAGGAGGCCATACGCCAGCGCATCGACGAGGTGCTGAAGCTGGTGCAACTCGACACCAAAGGCTACAAGATGCCCTTCGAGCTCTCGGGAGGCGAGCAGCAGCGCCTGGTTATCGCCCGTGCGTTAGTCAATAAGCCGAAGTTGCTTCTGGCCGATGAGCCTACGGGGAATCTCGACCCCGTTACGGCTGACGGCATTATGAAGATTTTTCAGGATATTGCCGCCTCGGGAACGGCGGTGGTGATGTCTACGCACAATACGGCCCTGATTGAGGACTACCCCGCTCGCACCCTCTTATTTGCCAAGGGGCGGATGCAGGAGGTGGATGTGGAGGATCTGTTGAAACTTTAAGAGGCCGAAACTAATTTTGCGGCGACTGCTTAATACATTTAATAAAATTCAAAGCAACATCTAACACGAATACGATATGAGAAGATTGTGCCTATTAGCCCTGGCAGCCCTTGTTGTGGCGGGGTGTATGGGTGTACAGGAGAATCGATCTCTGTGCCACATTGAGGGAGTTGTCATTGATCGCCCCGAGTCCAAAGAGTTGGAACTCTATGCTCATATCGACGGAGAGGCTGCGATGAGTTCGCGCCCCATGGCAAAGATTTCTATTATTGATGGGAAGTTCTCCTACGACCTCCTGCTTGAACAGCCCGACTATTACATTTTGTCATTTGCGGAGGAGAAGGCGTATGGAAGTTGGTTCCCGATTCATTTTATGGCCGACGGTGACACGGTGCGCCTTACCCTCTATTCGGAGGGTCGTGAGCTGGAACATCGGATTGAGGGCACGGGAGCAACGGCCGAATTTCAGCACTACAAAGAACTTTTTGGGGCTCTCGACGAGCGCTATTACGAACAGACGGATTCGTTGGATGCGTGTGGCAACTACTACTCAAAGGAGTACAGCAGGCTCATGGAACGCATCAAATCCGTGGAGCGCGACTCGGAGGAGTTTGCTGCACTGCTCGAAAAAATCAATACCTTTGATACTGAGGAGCAGCTGAGTGCCGCAACAAACGAAGTGGACCAAGACTACAAATCGAAGCGCAAAGCCCTGTTGCTTGAGATTTTGGACAACACCCCCACCCTTGCCCGCTATGCGCTTTTGGCCGAGCAGATGAGCTATCATCTGCCCGATAAGGAGTTTGTCGAAATTTATGAAAAACGCTACGCTGATACGCTGACAGAGCACTATCTCTCTGCCTATTGTCGCCGCCAACTCTCGGGTCTTCAGATGGGGGTCGGGAGCCGATATGTCGATTTCGAAGCCCCCGACCTAAAGGGTGAGATGCATCGCTTCTCGGAGCTGATGGAGGGTGCGGAGTTAACTCTTCTTGATTTGTGGGCCTCGTGGTGTGGCCCGTGTCGTCGTGCATCAAAAGCCTTGATACCACTCTACGAAACGTATAAATCGAAAGGTTTTAGGGTGATTGCTGTGGCTCGTGAGGTGGAAAATACCAAGCAGATGAAGCACGCCATCGAACAAGATGGGTATCCGTGGCCGCAGTTGGTGGAGTTGGATGATCGCATCCATCTGTGGTCGCAATATGGTTCCAATAACGCTCCAGGAAGAAAAATCTTGTTTGACAAAACGGGCCTTATCCTCGCCATTGACCCCTCGGTTGAAGAGTTGGAAGCATTGCTTGCCGAACGGCTTGCAAAATAGGTGGCGGGGCGCACATCTGATTTTTGACGCTTCTTTGTTGATTTCACAGCTGAAAAAGGGCCGACAGGCTCTTTTTCTTTTTCAGCTCACGATGTTGCGATGCTCAATACGTGGAAATATTTTTAGCTAAAGCTAAAAGATAGGCGAAGAAGAGTTGCAAAATTGAAAAAAAAGGCGTACATTTGTACGTTATTTCGATACAGAGAAAATGAGCACCGAATTAGAAAATGTAAAGCGACAGGAAGAGGAGTATTCCGCGTCGAATATCCAGGTTCTTGAGGGCCTGGAGGCAGTGCGCAAGCGTCCCGCGATGTATATCGGCGACGTCGGCAAGAAGGGTCTGCACCACTTGGTGTATGAGGTAGTCGATAACTCCATCGACGAGGCTTTGGCCGGCCACTGCTCGGATATTTTTGTGACCATCAACGAAGACAACTCTATCTCGGTCAAGGACAACGGCCGTGGTATTCCGACCGATTGGCACGAGAAGGAGGGCAAGTCGGCTCTCGAAGTGGTACTCACGGTACTGCACGCCGGAGGTAAGTTCGACAAGGGCTCCTACAAGGTCTCGGGAGGTCTGCACGGTGTGGGTGTTTCGTGTGTGAATGCCCTCTCGACGCTGCTTGTTGCCGAGATTCACCGTGGAGGCAAGATTTATAAGCAGACCTACTCGAAGGGCGTTCCCACCTCGAAGGTGGAGATTTTAGGCGACTGCGAGGATCGTGGTACGACCATCACCTTCAAGCCCGATGCCGAGATCTTCAACCTCACGACCGAGTATGACTACGAGATTCTCTCGAACCGTCTGCGCGAGTTAGCCTTCCTGAACAAGGGCATCCACCTGACGCTGACCGATCGACGCGACCAGGCCGAAGATGGCACCTATCGCAGCGAGCACTTCTATTCGGAGGATGGTCTGAAGGAGTTTGTGAAGTACCTCGACGCCACGCGTGGCGAGCCCATCACCGAGTCGATTATCTATCTCGACACCGAGAAGAACGGAGTACCGGTCGAGGTGGCCATGCAGTATAACGACTCCTACTCGGAGAATGTACACTCCTACGTCAATAACATCAACACCATCGAGGGTGGTACCCACCTCACGGGCTTCCGTCGTGCCCTGACCCGCACGCTGAAGAAGTATGCCGATGAGTCGGGTCTGCTGGCGAAGATCAAGTTTGAGATTTCGGGTGACGACTTCCGCGAGGGTCTGACGGCCGTTATCTCGGTGAAGGTGGCCGAGCCGCAGTTCGAGGGACAGACCAAGACCAAGTTGGGCAATGACGAGGTTTCGGCAGCCGTCGATCAGGCGATGTCGGCAGCCCTGGCCCAATACTTAGAGGAGAATCCGCGCGATGCCAAGGCCATCGTGTCGAAGGTGGTGCTGGCTGCCCAGGCCCGCCACGCTGCCCGCAAGGCGCGTGAGGCTGTGCAGCGCAAGACGCCCCTCTCGGGTGTGGGTCTGCCCGGTAAGCTGGCCGACTGTTCGAGTCGTGACCGCTCGGAGGCCGAGATCTTCTTCGTCGAGGGTGACTCGGCAGGTGGTTCGGCCAAGCAGGGCCGTAACTCGAAGTTCCAGGCCATCATGCCGCTACGTGGTAAGATTCTGAATATCGAGAAGGCCCAGGAGCACAAGATGTGGGACAACGAGGAGATTAAGAATATGTTCACCGCCTTGGGTGTGACCATCGGTACCGAGGAGGACTCGAAGGCGCTGAATCTCGAGAAGTTACGCTACGACAAGATTATCATCATGACCGATGCCGATGTCGATGGTGCCCACATTACGACCCTGATGCTCACCTTCTTCTTCCGCAAGATGAAGGCGCTCATCGAGCAGGGCCACATCTACATCGCTACCCCGCCCCTCTACTTGGTGAAGAGCGGCAAGCAGGAGCGTTACTGCTGGACCGAGGAGGAGCGTGACCAGATTAGCGAGGAGTTCGGCTCGAAGGGTCTCCATATTCAGCGCTACAAAGGTCTTGGTGAGATGAATCCCGAGCAGCTGTGGGAGACGACCATGGATCCCGATCGCCGCATGCTCCACCAGGTGACCATTGAGAACGCAGCCGAGGCCGACCGCATCTTCTCGATGTTGATGGGTGACGAGGTTCCGCCACGCCGCGAGTTCATCGAAAAGAATGCGCACTACGCCAATATCGACGCTTAATTAAGAGTGAGAAAGGGGTCATCTTTGAGGTGATTCCTTTCTTTATATAAACCAACCAAACCTTTTGAGTATATGAATGTTATGGTAATTGGAGTTGCAGGTGGAACGGGCTCGGGAAAATCGACCCTCGTCAAGCGCCTGCAGGAGGCTTTCAAGGACAGCGATGTGGTGACCCTCTGTCACGACTACTACTACAAGGCCCACCCCGAACTGACCTACGAGGAGCGCACGCAGCTCAACTACGACCACCCGCAATCCTTCGATACCGATATGCTGGTCGAGCACATCCGCACTCTGAAGAGCAATGTGCCTGTCGAGCGCCCCGTCTACTCGTTCGTCGAGCACAACCGCATGGACGAGACCGTCTTGGTCAAGCCCTCAAAAGTGATTATCGTGGATGGTATTCTGATCTTCGAGAACAAGGCCCTGAGGGAGCTGATGGATATTAAAGTATTTGTTGATACGGATGCAGATATTCGCCTGGCACGCAGAATCTTGCGCGATGTGTGTGAGCGTGGCCGCACGATGCAGTCCGTTATCACCCAGTACACCACGACCGTCAAGCCGATGCACGAGGAGTTTGTCGAGCCCTCGAAGCGCTATGCCGACGTGATTATCCCCGAGGGTGGCTTCAACTCGGTAGCCGTGCAGATGCTGATTCACAATATCCGCGAATTACTCAGAGAGTAAGAGAAGAAAAATCATCAAAAATCCATCCTGAATTGGGGTGGATTTTTTAGTTACAAGAGTGGGAATACGCCGAATAGAGCGTGTCAAATTTGCTATTAGCAATTTTTTTTATACCTTTGTATAATGGGAGCCTTGTAACGGCACCGGCCCGAGGTGGCGGAGAGTCGTGAGTTGTGGCTTCGTGAAACCGAAAACTGCGTATGAAGGGAATCGTATTAGCCGGAGGAAGCGGAACACGCCTTTATCCGATTACAAAGGGAGTGAGCAAGCAGCTGCTTCCGATCTATGACAAACCGATGGTCTACTACCCCATCTCGGTCTTGATGTTGGCGGGTATTCGTGAGATTTTGATTATCTCGACGCCGCAGGATCTGCCGGGCTTTAAGCGTCTGCTGGGCGATGGCTCGGACTACGGTGTAGAGTTCACCTATGCCGAGCAGCCCTCGCCCGATGGTCTGGCCCAGGCTTTTTTGATTGGCGAAGAGTTTATTGGCAACGACTGTGCCTGCCTGGTGCTGGGTGACAACATCTTCCACGGGGCCGGCTTTACCGCTATGCTCAAAGAGGCGGTTCGCACGGCCGAGCAGGAGCAGAAAGCCACGGTCTTCGGTTATTGGGTGAACGACCCCGAGCGCTATGGTGTAGCCGAGTTTGACAAGGCGGGCAACTGCCTGTCGATTGAGGAGAAACCGGCCAATCCGAAGAGTAACTATGCCGTGGTAGGTCTCTA
This sequence comes from uncultured Alistipes sp., assembly GCA_964426045.1. Taxonomy (GTDB): domain Bacteria; phylum Bacteroidota; class Bacteroidia; order Bacteroidales; family Rikenellaceae; genus Alistipes. The sequence continues at coordinate 6,510 of CAYRPL010000004.1, forward strand.
CTTCTACCCCAACAAGGTGGTCGAGGTGGCCAAGAATATAAAGCCCTCGGCCCGAGGTGAGCTGGAGATTACGTCGGTGAATCAGCAGTTTCTGGCCGATGGCGAGCTGAAGGTGCAGACCTTGGGTCGCGGTTTTGCCTGGTTGGATACGGGTACGCACGACTCGCTCTCGGAGGCCTCGACCTATATCGAGGTGTTGGAGAAGCGCCAGGGTCTGAAGGTAGCCTGCTTAGAGGGTATTGCCTACCGCAAGGGGTGGATTTCGGAGGAGCGTATGCGTCAGCTGGCCCAGCCGATGATCAAGAACCAATACGGGCAGTACCTGCTGAAGGTAATCAACGAACTCAAAGAGACGGGATATCCTAATTTGGACTAACAATGGAGGTGACAAAAACAGCCCTTGAGGGGGTGGTAATTATCGAGCCCAAGGTATTTGGTGACGAGCGCGGATACTTCTTCGAGAGCTTTTCGCTGCGAGAGTTTGAACAGAAGGTGCGCCCCATCAACTTTGTGCAGGACAACGAGAGCCGCTCGAAGTATGGTGTGCTGCGTGGTCTGCACTTCCAGAAGGGCGAGAAGGCGCAATCGAAGTTGGTGCGTGTGGTCGAGGGTCGGGTATTGGATGTGGCGGTCGATATTCGCCGTGGCTCGCCCACCTTCGGTAAGCATGTGGCCGTCGAGCTCTCGGCCGAGAACAAGCGCCAATTCTTTATCCCGCGCGGCTTTGCCCATGGATTTGCCGTCTTGAGTGAGAGTGCCACCTTTCAATACAAATGCGACAACTATTACGCTCCCGAAGCCGAGGGGGCCATTGTCTGGAACGACCCCGAGCTGGCCATTGATTGGCAGATTCCGGCCGACAAGGTGATTCTTTCGCCCAAAGATTCGGCCCACCCCACACTCCGTGAGGCCCGAGAGCTTTTTGACTATAACACTGACTACTATGCTTAATATTCTTGTCACGGGTGCCAACGGACAGCTTGGGCGCGAGATGCGTCGCCTGGGTGGAGTCTCGCCCCACAACTACCTCTTCACCGATGTCGAGGAGCTCGATATCACTTCACGCGAGGCGGTCGAGGAGTATGTCAAAAGAGAAAAGGTCGATGTGATTATCAACTGCGCCGCCTATACCAACGTCGATAAGGCCGAGGAGGATGAGGCTGCAGCCCACCGACTGAACTGCGAGGCGGTGGAGAATCTGGCCCTGGCGATGAAGCAGGTCGAGGGTCTTTTGATTCACATCTCGACCGACTACGTCTTTGGTGGTGCGGGTAACCTGCCCCGCAAAGAGGAGGATGCCACCTCGCCGCTGGGGGCCTACGGGCGCACGAAACTTGCGGGTGAGGAGGCGGTTCGCCGAAGCGGCTGCCGCCACCTGATTCTTCGCACGGCGTGGCTCTACTCGGAGTATGGCAACAACTTCTGCAAGACGATGTTGCGCCTGACGGCCGAGAAGGAGGCTCTGAAGGTGGTCTTCGACCAGGTGGGAACCCCCACCTATGCGGGCGATTTGGCGCTGGCCATCTTCGCCATCATTGAGGGCGATATGCACAAGGGCAACGAGGGCACCTACCACTTCTCAAACGAGGGTGTCTGCTCGTGGTATGACTTTGCTACGGAGATTGCGCTGGCTGCGGGTCACACCTCCTGCCAGATTCACCCCTGCCACAGCGACGAATTCCCCTCGAAGGTGACACGCCCCGCCTACTCGGTACTCGACAAGACGAAGTTCAAAGAACACTTCCCCATCGCCATCCCCCATTGGCGCTCCTCGATACGCTACTGCCTGGGCCGCCTGGGAAAGTTGGAGGGCTACAGCCTCAATCCCGAAACCAAGTAAAACACCAAATACGCAACAGAGATGGCAAAACGAACTATCGTAATCACCGGAGGTGCCGGATTTATTGGCTCGCATGTGGTGCGCCTGTTTGTGAACAAATATCCCGACTACAACATCATCAACCTCGATAAACTGACCTATGCGGGTAACCTCGAAAACCTCAAAGACATTGAGTCGAAGCCTAACTACAAGTTCGTAAGGATGGATATCTGCGACTTCGAGGCCTTCTATGAGTTGATGCAGCAAGAGCAGGTGGATGGCATTATTCACCTGGCGGCCGAGAGCCATGTGGACCGCTCGATTAAGGACCCCTTCACCTTTGCTAAGACAAACGTTATGGGCACTCTCTCACTCCTGCAGGCGGCAAAGCTCTATTGGGAGAGCCTCCCCGAGGGATATGAAGGCAAGCGTTTCTATCATATCTCGACCGACGAGGTATATGGTGCCCTGCAAATGAACCACCCCGAGGGAATCGAGCCTCCCTTCAAGACCGTAGCATCGTCGGAGGGACACAAGGCTTACGGTGACGAGTTCTTCTATGAGACCACGAAGTATAATCCCCACAGCCCCTACTCGGCGGCCAAGGCTTCGTCAGACCACTTCGTGCGTGCCTACCACGACACTTATGGTATGCCGACGATTGTCACCAACTGCTCGAACAACTACGGCCCCTATCAGTTCCCCGAGAAGTTGATACCGCTCTTTATCAACAACATCCGCCACCGTAAGCCGCTGCCTGTCTATGGCAAGGGTGAGAATGTGCGCGACTGGCTCTATGTCGAGGACCACGCCCGCGCAATTGACCTTATCTTCCACGAGGGCAAGATAGCCGAAACCTATAATATCGGCGGCTTCAACGAGTGGAAGAATATCGACCTTATCAAGGTGATGATTAAGACGGTGGATAGGCTTTTAGGCAACCCCGAGGGACACTCGCTGGGACTTATCACCTATGTTGCCGACCGCCTTGGTCACGATGCCCGCTACGCCATCGACTCGACCAAACTCCAAAAAGAGCTCGGCTGGGAACCCTCACTACAATTCGAGGAGGGCATCGAGAAGACCGTGCGCTGGTACCTCGACAATCAGGAGTGGATGGACAACATCACGAGCGGTGAGTATGAGAAGTACTACGAAGAGATGTACAAAGGGCGATAGCCGATGCTTCGAGAGGTTGATCTGCACTCCCGCTTTCGGAATCGGGAACTGACCAAAGAGGATACCCTCTTTTTGAAGGGTATTGCCTTGGTTCTGCTGCTTGCGCATCACCTCTTTTACGAACAGACGGGGCTCTATGCCGACTTTCGAGGTGTGGTTCACGAAATCGGCCTCTTCTCGAAGCTCTGTGTCGCTGTTTTCGTCTTTCTCTCGGGCTATGGAATTGTGAAATCGGCCCGTGGAAAGATGCAGGCGAAAACATTTTATGCCAAGGGATTTACAAAGCTCTATATGAACTATTGGTTGATGTGGGTTTTGTTTGTTATCCCGGGTGTATTTCTGCTGGGGCGCACCTTGCAGGTGGCTTATGGCTCGGAGTGTGTGGGTCTGAAACTGCTGATTGACCTCTGGGTTTTTGCCGACTCGGCAGGCTTTGCAAGTTACAACATCACTTGGTGGTTTTACTCTTGCATCCTGCTCCTCTACCTCTTGGTTCCCCTGCTCTACCGTCTGATACGAAGATACCCCCTGTGGGTGATGGGGTTTGCGGCACTCTTTATGGAGTTCTACACCCCGCGGCTCCTCTTTGGGCCGATTCGCTACTACCTCTTCCCCTTTGTGCTGGGGATGGTGTGCGCCCATAACGATTGGATAAGCGGTCTTGCGGAGCAGACCAAGCGACATCCGATGGCGGCCGCTGCGCTCTTTGTGGTTTTGATTTTGCTTCGCTGCCTGATCGGCTTAAAGATCGATGGTTTGGTTGCCGCTGCGCTGGCCGTGGCGACGGTTGCCTGGTGCTGGAATCGAGGTGTGGTGGGTCGTCTGTTCCGTTTTTTGGGCGAACACAGCTTCAACATCTTCCTCTTTCACACCTTCATCTACTATTACTACTTCGAAGAGTTGGTCTTCTGGAGCCGCAATCCGGTGGTGATTCTCTTCACCCTGCTCGGCCTCTCTGTCCTGCTCTCGGTGGGAATTGAAAAGCTGAAGCGGTGGATTGGCTACTATGAGCTGCAAAAACGTATAACCAATTTAGTGACCCGATAGAGCATGGAGCAGCCTATTATTTTCAAAGAGTTGAAGTGGGATAGCGACTTCTTTGGTCGCAAGACTGCCTCTTTGAGGTGTGCGGCCTCGACCTCAGAGCAGTTGCTTCGCAAGGAGTTGCAGCGAGCCCGAGAGGGGGGCTTTGAGTTGGTCTATCTGATTTTGGAGGAGGACTCCGCACAGCAACCCCAACTCGACCTGGGGTGTGAGCACCGGCTGGTCGATGTAAAGTACACCTTCGGCTGCGTGCTAAAGGAACACCCCCTGCTGACGGCAGATACCGAGGCTGTAAAGCCCTACGACTCGAAGGCTGAAGGGCTCTATGGGTTGGCCTTCCAGGCGGGTGAGCACTCGCGTTATAGATTGGACCCAAAGTTTGGAAAGGGGGAGTTTGAGCGCTTCTACCGCACCTGGGCTCAGAACTCGCTGAACGGGCAGATGGCCGACACGCTCTTTGTGGTGGGTGAGCCAGTCGCACCGCTGGGCTTTGTGACCCTGAAGCGTCACGCCGAGGAGGCCTCAATCGGATTGATTGCCATTGCCGAAGGGGCACGCGGAGCCGGGTTGGGCCGACAACTTGTGGCCCAATGCCTCAAAGAGGCCCACGCGTGGGGATGCCGACGCCTGACCGTAGCCACCCAGCAGCAGAATGAGCAGGCTTGTGCCTTCTACCGTCGTTGCGGTATGGCGCTTGAAGAGCAGTGTACGATTTACCATTGTTGGCTTTAATTTACGATACAAACGATTGAATTATGATACCCTTTAATAAACCCTATCTGACCGGCAAGGAGGCCCACTACCTCTACGAGTCGGTGCAGACCGGAAAGCTCTCCGGAAATGGCGAGTTTACCCACCGCTGCCAGCGCTTCTTCGAGGAGCGCTACGGGTTCCGCAAGGCCCTGATGACCACCTCGTGTACCGATGCCTTAGAGATGGCCGCCATGCTGTGTGACCTCAAGCCCGGTGATGAGGTGATTGTCCCCTCCTATACCTTTGTCTCTACCCCACTGGCCTTTGTGCGAGTCGGAGCCACCATCATCTTTGCCGACAGTTCGGCCGAGAATCCCAACCTCGATGTTGAGAAGCTGGAGGCGCTCATCACCCCTCGAACCAAGGTTATCGTGCCGGTACACTATGCCGGTGTTGCCTGCGATATGGATGCCCTGATGGCCCTGGCCGAGCGTCACAATCTGCTGGTGGTCGAGGATGCCGCCCAAGCCATTGACTCCTACTACAAGGGGCGCCCCTTGGGTTCGATTGGACATTTAGCCGCCTTCTCGTTCCACGAGACCAAGAACATCATCTCGGGCGAGGGTGGCCTGCTGGCCATCAACGACGAGCGCTTTGTACGTCGCTCGGAGATTATCTGGGAGAAGGGTACCAACCGCTCGGAGTTCTTCCGTGGCGAGGTGAACAAGTACGGCTGGGTAGATACCGGTTCGTCGTTCCTCCCCTCGGAGATTGTCTCGGCCTTCCTCTATGCCCAGCTCGAGCAGTTGGAGGTGATTCAAAACCGTCGCAAGGCAATCTGGGAGCGTTACCGCGCAGGATTCGAGGCTCTGGCTACCAAGGGGTTGGTGCGCCTGCCGCAGATTCCCGACTATGCGACCAACAACGCCCACATGTTCTACCTGGTATGTCGCTCGCTTGAGGAGCGCACGGCGCTGATTGCCCACCTTAAGGCTGCGGGTATCTTGGCCGTCTTCCACTACCTGAGCCTCCACAAGAGCGACTACTACCTGAACCACTCGACGCTGCGACCCGAACTCCCGAGGTGCGACAACTATGCCGACTGCCTGGTGCGTCTGCCCCTCTTCTATGAGCTGACCGACGAGCAGACCGACTTTATTATTGGGCAGATTCACCAATTCTACGCCACTCGCTAAACGATGAAACCGCTGCGCATCCTGCTCCTCTCGAGCCGAGAGATCGGTTACTCCGCTTCGCTGGGCGGGGATATTCGTGCAGCCCTTCAAAAGGTGGGGCATCGGGTCGATTTTTGGGTTCACCCGATGCTCGACCCCGCTTCACGCCAAGGAGTTGGGATGCGTCTGGCGTGGCGCAAATTCCGTATGCGCCAGCAGTGGGAGCGCATCACCCTCAAACTGCGTCGTCGTATGCGGGGCCTCACACCCCTTCCGACAGGGGGCATTATGTGGGTGCATGGCGACGAGGCAAAGCCTCCGATTTCGACCAAAAAACTGCTAAAACAGCTGCCAAGCGGCCCTTACGACCTGGTTATAACCCTCTTTTGGCAGGATATGCTGACGGCCGAGAGCCTGCGGGCCATCTATGAGAAGTTGCAGGCTCCGATACTGATCTATGGCGTGGATATGTTCCCCCTGACCGGCGGTTGCGGCTACTTCGGTGGTTGCAAAGGCTACCGCGAGGGGTGTGGTCAATGCGAGGCGCTGGGCAGTCGCAATCCTGCGGATATCACCCACCGCAGCCACCAATACAAGTCCCGGGTTTATGGTTCGATTCCGTGTGCCTACATGGGTAACAGCTGGATGCTGGAGCGTGCCCGTGAGAGCGGGCTCTTTAGAGAGGAGCAACTCCTCAGAGGGTGGATTGTCATCAACGAAGAGCATTTCCGCGAGCAGCCCCGTGCAGAGGCTCGCAAGCGGTTGGGCGTTGCGGATCACAAACGCTTTGTCCTCTTTGCCGGAGCGCAGAACCTGAAGGAGGAGCGCAAGGGATTTCGCTATTTGATTGAGGGTGTGAATCACTTTGCCCGTACACTGAGCGACGAGGAGCGCAAATCGGTGGTGATTCTGTTGGCCGGTCGCAAGCAGGCAGGTGTGGATTATGCGACGCTCTTTGATGTGGATGTGCAGGAGGTAGGACTTCTCGACCGCAAGGGGCTGATTGACGCCTACAGCGCTGCCGACTGCTACCTATCCCCCTCGATTGACGATGCCGGGCCCTCGATGGTCAATCAGTCGCTGATGTGCTCGACCCCCGTGGTCTGCTTCCCGACAGGTGTGGCGTTGGATTTGGTCGAGGCGGGAGTATCGGGCCACCAAGCCCCGCTAAAAGATAGCAAAACCTTTGGCGAGGGGATTCGCCAAATCTATGACATGAAGCCCGAAGAGTATGCCAAGTTGCGCCAATATGCCCGCCTCATGGCCATGACCTGCTGCTCGTTTGCCGGGTTGGCCCAATCCATCGAAGCGGCCTACAGAGCGCTGCGGGAATTAAAAAAATGAACGATTTTTTAGTCGTTCATTTTTTTGATTCGCTGCAGTTGCTTTTCCAACCATTGCGGATACTTTTTAAGTACCTTTTCACCCCAGGTGCCATACCAGCTATACCCTACCCGACGCTCGGGCGCGAGCTCTTCGAGGCTATAGACCTTTATGCCGTCTCGATTGCAGAGGAAGGGGCGATTGTCGCTCAACTCGTGGAAGCGGGCCCACAGCGGCTCGGCCTCGGGGTCATCAACCAGACGACGATCCCGCTTGATGGAGGGCGCCTCGGGGTGACCTTCGGGCAGGCGGATGGTCTCGATGCGCTTGCCTGTAATCTTATTGGCCTTGAGCCAGGCTACACCGGCCGAAACAGCCTCAATCACCTCGGGTGAGGGTTTGCGAATACGCATCAGCAGCTCCAGAATCTCACAGCTCTCCGAGGGGGCCAGGGCTGCATGCTCGTAGCTGCGGGCCTTGACCGGCTGATAGGTGGTGTGGTCATGCTGCTGGGCCCAGATGGTCTTAACACCGTTTTGGAGATACTGCGTGCGCAGAATCACCTCCAAACCCCGATCCCAGGAGGTTTCGATGCGCTCCTTGAGTGCGTCATCCACCCATAGGAAGGGCTCCTTCTCGTAAAGGATGCGCTGCCAGAGGTAGAGCACTCCGGCCGTTACGCCATCGTTGAAGGTGATGGCATCGGCATCCCAACCTCGCCAGCCACCGTTCTCATACTGCGTCGAGAGCATATACTCCATACCCCGCTCCGCTGCCTTGCGGTACTCCTCGTGCAGGGTGAGGGTGTAGGCCGCAGCCAGGTACTCGACCTGCAGGTAGACCGTCTTGTTATCGAGAGTCGATTGGCGGTTACGGGGTTTGAGGGTCAGCTTCAGTGAATCGGGATTCATCCCCCGAAGGGTCCAGTCGAAGTTCTTGGGCCACCCGCCATCGGAGTTCTGCCCCGCAACCAGGCGGTTGGCAATGGTGCGAAAATCGGCCTCGGCATCGTGCTGTGCATCCTTTGTTTTGGTCTGCTTGCTCCAATGCTCGAAGGCCTCCTCGAAGACCTCAAAATCCCCCTGCTGCCCCCAAACCATTGACGGCAGAAGCAGCAAGAGAAGAAGGAGGTATTTCAATTTAAAATTCAAAATTCAGAATTCAAAATTCAAAATTATTCAGTCATCAAGAGGAGGAGATTTTGTGCCGACCGAAATTTGACTCGGAAGGGCTCCATCCCCACCTCTTTTTAAGATTTTAGAGGAGCAGATTTTTCCTCGACCGCAGATTGGTGAGGATGGGCTGTACTTAGGTACTGCTCATTCTCGCCAAGCAAGGAGAGGGAAAATATGCCCTATAAAATCTTAAAAAAGAGCTTCGACTTTCGCAATCACATCATCCTCTTCAGGATTCAGAGAGAAGACGTGCGACGGCTCGAGGTTCCACATCTGCTTCTGCTTGCGCAGCGTCTCCTCACCACCTCCGGTGATGTTGAGCATGATGGTAGCTGACTTCTCGACCTTACCCTCGTTCACCGCCTTAATCAGCGAAGCGAGGGCCACACCGGCTGCCGAGTAGATGTCGATACCCTCCAACTCCTTGAAGAGCTCCTTGGCCTTGCGGGCCTGGGCATTGGTTGCTACCAGCATCTCGCCACCGGTCGCCTTCAGTGCATCGTAGAGGCCTCCGATAATGCCGTAGGGGGGCTTGCGGTTCGAGAGTACCTTGGCGTCGATAATCTCCACATCACGACGGGCCTTGTCATCGTCGTAGGGCAGCATATCGCGCGAATCGACACGGTAGGCGTTGTACATCGGAACGAAGGGGGCGTTTTGCGAAACCATCAACTTCATCAGGTTGTTGCCATAGGAGCCGTCCTCGATCAGACGCATATTGGCCTCCCAGGCGGCAATGGCTCCCGTACCCGAACCTACGGCCTGGAAGTAGTAGTCGGGAATACGGCCAATGGTCGTTACGGCCGAGAGCACCGTGGTTCCCATACCATCGCGGCGGGCGATGTTCTTGGCACCACCCTCGGCATAGAAGCGGGGCGACTTGAGGGCTAAGTTGCTCAGATGGATGGCGTCGAAGTAGTCACCACCCTTACCGCAGGCAATCACCTTGACACAGGGCTTCAGGGGCTCGTCGAACCAGAGGGCATTCAGGTTGTCGTAGGGAACGGCCAGCAGCAGGCGGATGTTGTTATCCGAGCAGACCTTGGCAAAGGCTCGGGCCGTATTTCCGGCCGAGGCTACGACCATGATGCGCTCCTCATCCGAGGGGATGCGGGCCAACACACTGTAGGCCTCACACTCCTTGAACGAGCAGGTGGTCATGCGGGCACCAATGGCGGGATGGTAGCCGTTGAAGGTAATCCAGAGGTTCTCCAATCCGAGGTGTTCGGCCAGGGCCTTGGACTTGTAGGTCACCGGAGCCGACGAGCCATCGAGCATACGCTTTACGGGCAACCAGTCGCAGAACTTGTAGAAGCCGTAGTAGTCGGGCTTTACCTCGAGTTTCTTCTTTTCGTAGCGGGCACGCACCAACGAAGGGCTCTTGCACTGACGATCATCCATCGTCCATCCCTCATCCTGAAATTCGCGTCCCGTAGCGACGCACTCCAGCGTATAGGCAGTAGGTTTGAAATTTTCCATTATCTTCTATTTTTTGGTTTCTCTCTTCTGTTTTGTCCGGGCATCTACGACATCCGGTTTTTGTAGTCCTCGTAGCCGAACTCGCGCACCACCTCAATTTCGGAGTCGGTGTGGGCGATGGCTATCGAGGGGTGGTGTACACCGTTGAACATCGTGGTCTTGACCATCGTGTAGTGAATCATATCCTCAAAGACGATGCGGTCGCCGATTTGGGGCTCCTTGTCGAAGGCCCAATCACCGTAGTAGTCACCCGCTAAGCAACTGTTGCCCCCCATGCGCCAGCGCTCCTCCCCCACCTCGGGGTCGTGGGCTCCGAGGATGGCGGGTTTGTAGGGCATCTCTAAGCAGTCGGGCATGTGGCAGGCAAACGAGACATCGAGCATCGCCGTCTGCCCCCCTCCGCCACGGACAATGTCCTCGATGGTTGATACCAGGTAGCCGGTGCGCCAGGTGAAGGCGCTTCCGGGCTCCAGAATCAGACGCAGGTGCGGATGGCGGCTCTTGAAGTCACGCAGCACCTCAATCAGCTCGTCGCAGTCATACTCGGCATGGGTCATCAGGTGACCTCCGCCCATGTTAAGCCACTTGATTTCGGGCAGCAGGTGGCCGAAGTTACGCTCCACAGCCTCCAGGGCCAGGCGCAGATGCCGGGGGCGCGATTCGCAGAGAACGTGAAAATGGAGTCCCTCGATGCCGGCCGGCAGGCTCGTGAGTGCCTCCTTGCGTACCCCTAAGCGCGAACCCGCCACACAGGGGTTGTACAGATCGACCTCGACGGGCGAGTACTCGGGGTTGATGCGCAGACCACACGAGATACCCCGCAGGATGGCCCGCGGGCCGAAGCGCTCGAACTGATTCAGCGAATTGAAAGTGATATGGCTCGAGGTGCGCATAATCTCCTCGATGTGGCTCTCGGTATAGACCGGAGCGTAGGTGTGGGCCGGAGCTCCATACTCCTCAAAGACCAGGCGGGCCTCGGCTGCCGACGAAGCGGTAGCACCGTCGGAGTGCTCGGCCAGCTTCTTGAATACCGACCACATGGCACACGCCTTGAGGGCCAGAATAATCTCCACACCGGCCTCTTTGCGCACACGATCAATCAACTGCAGGTTCTTGTCCAGCAGTGATTCATCGAGCAGGTAGCAGGGTGAAGGAACTTTCGTAAAATCTATCATCGAATATCTTTGCTCAAAATTCTTACAAATGTACATATTTTTCGCCGAAAAAGAAAGCCCACCTTATAAATATAGGTATTTATGCGTAGCGGTCTGCGCAATGTGTAAATTCAAAATTCAAAATTCAGAATTCAAAATTGGGTGTTTCATATATGACCCTACGAGGTTTTCTTTCGTAATGAAAGTTCCGAAATTTCATTAAAAAATCACTTTTTTCGATTTTTTTGCATTTTTTTGGCTCTCTTGGTATCAACCTACCATTTTTTTCCTATCTTTGTAGTGAAGTGTTAGCGAAATAACACTATATAGAGATAAAGAAGAAACGCTAAAACAAAAAACTATAACTCAAAAAAACCACTTAAAACTATGGCAAAAAACCTGAAAATCAGAGATTTGACGTTGCGTGACGGCCAGCAGTCGTCTTTTGCAACCCGTATGAATCAGGCGCAGATCGACCGTGTACTCCCCTACTACAAGGATGCCGGCTTCTACGCAATGGAGGTTTGGGGTGGTGCCGTGCCCGACTCGGTGATGCGCTACCTGAATGAGAATCCTTGGACTCGTCTGGAGACGATTCACAAGGCAGTAGGTGAAGTGTCGAAGCTGACGGCCCTCTCGCGCGGCCGCAACCTCTTCGGCTATGCCCCCTACACCGACGAGATTATCGAGGGCTTCTGCCGCAACGCCATCGAGAGCGGTCTGGGCATTATGCGCATCTTCGACTGTCTGAACGACGTGGACAACGTAAAATCGACCATCAAATATGTAAAGAAGTATGGCGGTATTGCCGATTGCGCAGTCTGCTACACCGTGGATCCCAAATACCCGAAGCTTAGCTTCTTCGATAAGCTGAAGGGCAAGAAGAATCCCGCTCCGGTATTTACCGACGACTACTTCGTAAACAAGGCCAAGGAGGTGGCTGCGCTGGGTGCCGATATGATCACCATCAAGGATATGTCGGGTCTGATTCCCCCGCAGCGTGTGAGTGTGCTGGTGAAGAAGCTAAAGGCTGCCGTGAATGTTCCCGTTGATTTCCATACTCACTGTACCCCGGGCTACGGTCTGGCTTCGGTTTACGCCTCGATTGCCGCAGGCGTCGATGTAGTGGATACCAACTGCTGGTACTTTGGTGGTGGTACGGGTGCCCCCGCTTTGGAGCTCGTATACCTCTTCTGCCAGAAGCTCGGCATCGACTTGGATGTCAATATGGAGGCTGTGGCCAAGATCAACGAGGAGCTGAAGTCGATTCGCTCGGAATTGAACCTCTCGGTATTTGGCAAGGACAAGCCCGCACCCAAACCCTTCAATCCTGTAACCGATGCAGTACCCGCCGAGGTAGATGCCCAGCTCGACCGCGCCGTGAAGGCTGCCCAGGCTGATGACTTCGCAACCCTGCTCGATGCAGCCCAGAAGATTGAAGCCTACTTCGGATTCCCCGCTCCCAACGAGCTGGTACAGAAGGCCGAGATTCCCGGCGGTATGTACTCGAACATGGTGGCCCAGCTCCAGCAGCTCAAGGCCGAGGAGATTCTGCCTCGCGCCATGGAGCTCATTCCCACCGTGCGTCTGTCGGCAGGTCTGCCTCCCTTGGTAACCCCCACCTCGCAGATTGTGGGTGCCCAGGCCGTAAACTGCGCCATGGACGAGAAGGCCGGTCGTGAGATGTACACCAACAAGAGCTCGCAGTTTGTGAACCTCGTGAAGGGTGAGTATGGTAAGACCCCCGTGAAGATTGATCCCGAGTTCCGTCTGAAGATTTGCGGCTTCCGCGAAGAGACCCCCTACGACGTATCGAAGTACCAGATGCAGCCCAACCCCACCCTTCCGGAGGCTGGAGGCGTGAAGTTGGCCGAGAACGAGAAGGAGGTACTGCTGCTCGAGCTCTTCCCGCTGGTTGCCAAGGGTTATCTGACGGGGGTCAAGAAGGCTGCTTACGAGGCACAGAAGCCCGCAGAGGCTCCCAAGGCCGAGGCCGCTGCCGCCATGAAGAGTCCCATTACGGGCGAGACCGTGAAGGCTCCGCTGCCCGGTAAGGTGATTGAGTACAAGGTGAAGGTCGGCGATAAGGTGGCTGCCGGTCAGGAGGTGGTAATCCTCGAGGCCATGAAGATGGAGAACGCCGTAGCCAGCGAGGCCGCAGGTTATGTGAAGCAGCTGCTGGTTCCCGTGGGTGAGAACGTAGCTACCGACGCCCCGCTCATCGAGCTCTCGCAGGAGGCTCCCCAGGTTGTTGCCGCCGAGCCCGCAGCCAAGGCTCCGGTAACGGGTAAGGTGATTGCTGCCCCGCTGCCCGGTCGCGTGATTTCGCTCAAGGTGAAGGCCGGTGACGAAGTGAAGGCCGGTCAGGAGGTTGCCGTACTCGAGGCTATGAAGATGGAGAACTCCATCGCCTCGGACTTTAACGGCAAGGTAAAGCAGGTGCTGGTAGCCGAGGGTGAGAATGTGGCAACTGATGCTGCACTCATCGAACTCGAGTAGTTTCGTGTGATAAGGCGGCATTTACGGCCTATCCCTCGTAAGCCCCGAATGGCACATACGTCAAGTATGCCCCATCCGGGGCTTACTTCACGTATGATGTTCTGACACAAAACCAAAAAACGGAGGTGACTGAGGAAAATTCAAAATTATGTGTTAATTACTCATTACTCATTACTCATTGAAAAGCCCTAACGCTTTGCAGGAGATTGCCACGTCAGTCGCTTATGCTCCTTCCTCGCAATGACTGAGAGGATAGGAGGATTCCTAATTCCTAATTCCTAATTCCTCATTCCTAATTCCTAATTCATAATTCATAATTCATAATTCATAATTAAAAGAGCTGATTGCCGGCTACTAAAAATAATTTTGAATTTTAAATTCTGAATTTTGAATTATTTTGTACCTTTGTGCTCAAACAGAACAACTAAAACGAAACGATTATGGGATTTTTGAAAGAGTTTAAGGAGTTTGCCATGAAGGGCAACGTGATGGACATGGCTGTCGGTGTAATCATCGGTGGTGCGTTCGGCAAGATTACCACCTCGCTGGTTAATGATGTGCTGATGCCCCCGCTGGGTATGCTGATGGGCGGTACCGACTTCTCGAAGCTGGGTGTAGTCATCAAGAAGGGTATCGAGGCTACCGAGACGACGCCTGCCGTTGCCGAGGTGGTTTGGCGCTATGGTGCCTTCATCCAGCAGGTGGTTGATTTCATCATCCTGGCCTTCTGTGTCTTTGTGATAGTGAAGGTGATGAACCGCCTCTCGAACCTCAGAAAGAAGGAAGAGGAGGCTGCTCCTGCACCCGCTCCGGCTCCTGCACCCGAACCCGAGCCCACGAAGGAGGAGGTTCTGCTTGCGGAGATTCGTGATTTATTGAAGGAGAAAAAATAGTTTTTTCGATTTTATAGGGCATATTTGTCCTTGCAGTCGCAGAGCGCGAATGGAATGTACGCCAAGTACTATCCATCCGCGCTCCGCTTCTTTAAGAACAAATCTGCTCCTCTAAAATCAAAAAACCTCGTTACGAGTTTTAATGAGCAATAGCAATTCTCAGCAATTCCCACTCTTCTTGGTTTAATTTTGAATTAAAAAGTGCTATCTTTGTCCGTAATTAGCGAGAAAAAAAAGATGACACCCCTACAGATACTCGGAACCATCGCGGGCTATGCGGCGCTGCTCTATGTGGTGGCGCGGTGGGCGGCACGCCATTCGGACAACCGCACCTTCTTCACCGGAGGGCGGCGGATGGCTTGGTGGGTGGTGGCCCTGGGGATGATTGGGGCCCCGATGTCGGGGGTGAGTTTTGTTTCGGTGCCCGGGCAGGTGGCATCCGACGCCTTTAGTTATATGCAGATGGTGGCGGGCTTTACCGTCGGGCAGGTGGTCATCGCCTATGGTCTGGTGCCCCTCTTCTATCGCTTGAAGGTCACCTCGCTCTACGAGTATTTGGATAGTCGCTTCGGACTCTGTTCGCACCGCACGGGGGCCCTGCTGTTTCTGCTCTCGAAGTCGCTGCTCACGGCCTTGAAGTTATTTGTCATCTGCGAGGTGATGCAGCAGTTGGTCTGCACCCCGTTGGGTATCCCCTATTGGGCGAATGTGACGCTGAGCGTGGGACTCGTCTGGGCCTATACCCACCACGGAGGGGTGCGCTCGGTGGTCTGGACCGATATTCTGCAAACGCTCTGTCTGGTGGGCGCCGTCGTTGGAGCCATTGCAGCCATTATCAGCTATTTCGATATGTCTGCATCAACCATTTTCGAGCTGCTGAACAACGACCCTCGGAGCCAAATTCTCGTCACGGATGACCCCCTGTCGATACGCACCCTTGGCAAGATGTTCTGGGGTGGAGTCTTTATTCTGATTGCCATGACGGGCTTGGATCAGGATATGATGCAGCGCAACCTTTCGTGTCCCACGGCGCGCGATTCGCAGCGCAATATTCTGCTCACGGCCCTGGCGCAGGGGGTGGTTATCTACCTGCTCTTGGTGCTGGGTCTGCTGCTCGATTGCTACGCCAAAGCGAGTGGCGGGGCCATCACGGCTACCGATGACGGACTCTTTGCTGCGGTGGCGGTACAGGGGGGATTACCTCTCTGGGTGGGGGTACTCTTTATCTTGGGTCTGGTATCGAGTACCTGGTCTACGGCAGGTTCGGCGCTGACGGCCCTTACGACCTCGACCATCTACGATTGGATGCCCGAGCGGGTAGGCGGAGATGAGTGTGAGTTGAAGCGGCTGCGTGGCAGGGTACACACCCTGCTGGCTCTCCTTATCGGAGTGTTGATACTTCTCTTCGGCTACCTGAGCAGTGAGCGGGTTATCGATCTGCTGTATCGGGTGGTGAGCTACACCTACGGCCCGATTTTAGGTCTCTTTGCCTTTGGTATGCTCACCCGACGCAGGCCCCATGAGCGGTGGGTTGCCGTGGTTTGTCTTTTGGCTCCCGCTTTGTGTTGGGGCCTGCAACAGGCAGCCCTTCACTATGCGGGCTACGCCATTGGTTTTGAACTGATTATTTACAATGCGCTCCTCTGCTTCGGGGGGCTTTACCTGATATCCAAACGCCATGAATAGACGATTTTTCGGGGCACTCGTTTTGGCCCTTTTGATGATACTGCCCGCCAGGGGTGAAAAGCTCGACACGAAGACCCGCATAGCCGTTGCGGAGTGTGTCAGCCGCATTGCCGACCGTGAGGTGATGGGATGCTCGACCAAGATTGAGAGCTACTCGGTGCGTGGTCGACGCTTAAGGCTCAACTTCTCGAAGGGGCTGGCCAACTACCCCTTCCGTGAGGAGCGGGTTGCAGCCCTCTACGACAGTGTGCGCTGCTGCCTGGGCAAAAAGTTCGAGAAGATGAAGTTGGAGATCTACACCGACGGGCAACTTATCGAGCATTTGATACCCCTTTCGGAGCGCACGAGTTTCGATAGGCGCAAGGAGATTCCCTTCACCAACCCGAGCCGCTATCCGTTGGTGAAAAATACCTCGGCACCCCACAGCCCGACCCGTGGACTGCAAAACCGTCACTTAGCACTCTGGCAGAGCCACGGCTACTACTTCGACCAGGCGGCCAATCGTTGGCAATGGCAGCGCACGGCGCAGTGGATGACGCGCGAAGACCTCTACACGATGAGTTATGTGCTACCCTACCTGGTACCGATGCTGGAGCGGGCGGGAGCCCATGTGCTGCTGCCCCGAGAGCGTGACCTGCACAGCTGGGAGGGAATTTCGGATGCCGACTGCCCCGCAAGCGGCTATAGTGAGCAGGCAGGGGAACACCCCTGGGTTGATGGGGGCGCAGGCTTTGCCAACCCCAAGTTGAGCTACAGCCATGGCGAAAACCCCTTTGAGATGGGAGGTTGCCGCATGGTACAGAGTGTGATGAATCCCCGCAAGGTGAGCCATGCCCGCTGGCAGGTGGCTATCCCCAAGCGAGGGGAGTATGCCCTCTATGTGAGCTACCATTCGCACGAAAAGAGTACCCGCAGGGCCCGCTATACGGTGCAGCATGCCGGAGGTGAGAGTACCTTGGAGGTCAATCAGCGCATCGGTGGCGGAAGCTGGGTCTACCTGGGAACCTTTGACTTTATGGAGGGCGAGAGTGGAGCTGTTGTCACCTTAAGCAACCTGTCAGATAAAGCGGGTGAAGTGGTTACGGCTGATGCAGTTCGCATAGGTGGCGGTATGGGTAATATCGGCCGCACACCCTGCGATTCGCTGCGCCAGAAGGGGGTTGAGTATCGTGAGATGTTGAGCGGACTTCCCCGCTATATGGAGGGTTCGCGCTATTGGTTGCAGTGGGCCGGATTTTCGCCCACGGTCTATGCCGGCAAGGGAGGCAAGGATGACTACAAGGAGGACTATATGTCGCGGGCCCATTGGGTCAATGCTCTGATGGGGGGCTCGGAGCGGCTGCCCGACAGCCTCGGCATGGGGATTCCCATCGACTTGGCTTTGGCCTTTCACACCGATGCCGGTATGCGTGACAGCGACGAGACCATCGGTACGCTGGGTATCTTCTATACGAAGGAGAACAATGAAGAGTTTGTGGGCGGTGCCTCACGCTACCGCTCGCGCGATCTGACCGACGTAGTGATGACCGAGATTGTCGAAGATATTCGCACGCTCTGGGAGCCTTCGTGGCGCAGGCGGGGTCTGTGGAACAGGGCCTACTACGAAGCACGCATCCCCTCGGTGCCGACCATGCTTTTGGAGCTGCTCTCGCATCAGAACTTTGCCGATATGCGCTACGGACACGACCCACGCTTCAAGTTTGCCGTCTCGCGTGCCATCTACAAGGGTATTCTGAAACACATTGCCACCCAATACGGCTACGACTATGTGGTGCAACCCCTGCCGGTTCAGGGATTCTCGGTCGCTTTACAGCCCGATAGTGAGGTGTTGCTGAGTTGGAAGCCCCGCATCGACTCTTTAGAGACGACGGCCACACCTACGGCCTACATCCTCTATACGGCCATCGACAACGGAGGATTTGACTCGGGCCGTGTAGTCGAAGCTACCTCGCTGAGGCTGAAGCAGGAGGCGGGCCGCCACTACCGCTACCGCCTCTCGGCCATCAATGCGGGTGGTGAGAGTTTTCTGTCAGAGACCCTCGGAGCGTATATTCAGCCTGAAGCAGAAAACAAAGGCAATATCCTGATTGTAAATGGCTTTACACGGGTAAGCGCCCCCTCGAGTTTCCGCACCGAGCACGAGGCGGGCTTCTCGGCCGAACCCGACCGTGGTGTAAGCTACCTGCACGATATCAGCTACATTGGCGACCAGAGCCTCTTTGACCGTTCGCTGTGGCAGGAGGCCGATGCCGAGAAGGCTACGGGAGGTTGTTTGAGGGATTGTGAGGGGGTTATCCGCACAGGCAACACCTTCGACTACCCCACCCGCCACGGACTTTCGATTGCGGCGGCGGGCTACTCCTACGCCTCGACCTCGCTGCGTGCCTTTGAGCTGGGGCACATCGACTGTTCGGTCTATCAGACCATCGACCTGATTTTGGGCCAGCAGCGGGCTGTGACCCTCGCCCACGGAGCCTCGGGGTATGCGTTTAAGAGCTTCTCGCCCGAGTTGCAGGGACGCCTGCGTGAGGTGAGTGCAAAGGGGTGCTCGCTCCTGATTTCGGGCTGCTACCCCGCCTCGGATCTCTGGCAGAGCGAGTGCAGCAGTGACAGCGACCGACGCTTTGCCCGCGAGGTGCTGCACTACGAATATGGCTCGATGCTCACCCCCAAGCGGGGTGTGGTGCGCTCTACGGCTCCCGAGATGCTGACGGGCGAACTGCACCTGAATAGGGATTGCGAAGCCGAGGTCTATGCCGTCGAGTCGGTCGATGCCCTCTGGCCCGTGGGACGTGGAGCCTTCTCCGCTATGCGCTATGGCGAGAATAACCGAGTGGCCGGTGTAGCCTATGCGGGTGATGGATACCGAAGCCTGGTACTGGGATTTCCGATTGAGAGTATTACTTCAATTAGCGAACGTAACAAATTGTTGGATTCGGTCTTGCGATTCCTTAACTCTGAAGATTAAACCATGCTGACCCTACACAACCTGCGCACGATGGCAATGCCCGTGGGGATGCTCACGGGAGCCCTCTTCTGCCGACCCATTGCTGCCGTGGAGCAGAGCGCCCAGGGGCTTGTGACCCCAACGCTTATCTTTCTGATGCTCTTTATCACCTTCTGTCGGGTACGACCCTCCCAGATGCGTCTGAAGGGTATCCATTGGCTGCTGTTGGCCTTTCAGCTTGCGGTGGCCCCCCTTGTCTACCTGCTGCTCTCACCCCTCAATACGACCTTGGCCCAGGGGGGTATGATCTGCGTGCTGGCGCCCGTGGCGATGGCTGCCGTGGTGATTGGCGGTATGCTGGGAGCCAACATAACCACCATGGCCACCTTCAGTCTGCTCTGCAACCTCACGACTGCCTTTACCGCCCCGCTCTACCTCTCGCTGATGGGTACCGGAGCCTGCACCCTGCAGGAGATTCTTTCGCGCATCCTGCCCCTGCTTATCGGCCCCGTTGTCTTAGCACAGCTCTTTCGCAAAGCACTACCCAAGCCCGCAGAGTGGGTGGCTCGGCATAGTCAGATTTCGTTCTACCTATGGTTGATATCACTCATTATAGTTATCGGTCGCACAACAAGTTACATCATCGACTTAGGGAGCGAGCACTTGGAGCTGGAGATGGCCCTGGCAGCCGTGGCATTGGGCATCTGTCTTCTGCAATTTAAGTTAGGGCGCACGGTGGGTCGTCGCTATGGCGATGCTGCGGCCGGAGGTCAGTCCTTGGGGCAGAAGAATACCGTATTGGCGGTCTGGATGGCCCAATCGTTCCTCGACCCCATCTCGTCGATTGCCCCCACGGCCTATATCGTTTGGCAGAATCTGGTGAACTCCTACCAGATATCACGCATCAAGGAGTAACAAGTAACACCGGTAACAAGGGGGTACCCCACCCCATGTTACCATGTTACCATGTTACTCTGTTACCCGCACACACCCGAAGCGTAAAAAAAATAGCAGCGTCGTGTAGTTTTTCACCCCTCACCTGCGTCTAATGTGTAGAGAAAAAAGAAAAATAATATGAAAACAGAGAGAGAATTTACCGAGCTGGTACGCCAACACAAGGCGACCATCTACTCGGTCTGTTACCTCTTCTCGAAGCAACCCCAAGAGGTAGATGACCTCTTTCAGGAGGTACTTATCAACCTCTGGCAGGGGTTTGAGAGCTTCGAGGGGCGCAGCGAACTACGCACCTGGGTATGGCGTGTAAGCCTCAATACCTGTCTTACGGCCGAGCGTAAGCTCAAGCGTAAGAACGAGAAGTTAGACGTATCGTTTAATCTCTACGCCGACAGCGACAGCGAGAGCCGTCAAATCCGCCAACTCTATGAGCGGATTCAAGGCCTCCAACCCTTCGACCGAGCCATCGTACTGCTCTGGTTGGAGGGTATGCCCTACGAGGAGATAGCCTCGATTGTGGGTATTACGGTAAAGAACGTATCGGTACGTCTGCACAGAATCAAAGAGCAGCTAAAGCAGATGAATAAATAATCGCTGCAACTGCTTAATAATTAAAACGTATTATATATAAATATATATTACTATGGAGCGTAATGAATTGAGCGAAATGCGTGAGCAAATGGAGTTGCTTAAGCAGAAGATTGAGCGCGAAGAGTGCTTGGGCGAGAAGCAGATTCGCCGTGCTATGCGCAAGAAGATGTCGCACATCAACCGCCAGGGTTTGTTCTTCATTATAATTGCCCTTATGGCAATACCCCTCTTTATCTGGTCACGAACTATCTTGCCCATAAGCGATACCTTTTGCTGGGTGACGTGTGGATTCTTGGCCGTCGAAGCCCTCTATACCCACCTGATTCACAGCGAGCTGTCGGCCGAAGATATTACACGCGAACACTTGGTGACCGTAGCCCGCAAACTTACGGCCCTGAAGCGCAACTATACCCGTTGGCTTTTCTTCTCCATCCCCTTTGTGGTGTGCTGGATGTTTTGGTACTTTCGGGAGCTCAAAGCCATACTCTCGCCCGAGATATTCAACTCGGCGATGATTGGCTGTGCCGTGGGAGGTGTGATTGGTTTGCTGATTGGCGGCTACAAACACATGCAGGTACAACGCTCGTGCAGCGAACTGTTAGAGCAGATTGAGGAGATAACTAATTAGTAATTAGCAATTAGTAATTAGTGGTTAGAGATGAGGAGTAACAGAGTAACAGAGTAACAGAGTAACATGGTAACAGAGGGGGGTACCCCTTGTTACCCGTGTTACTTGTTACTTCTTGAAGATAAAGTAGACCGCCAGCACCAAGCAGACAAAGCCCGCGAGGTGGTTCCAGCGCAGGGTTTCGGACTTCATAAAGACCACCGTAAATACGGTAAAGACCACCAGCGTAATCACCTCCTGGATCACCTTCAGCTCCCAGAGCGAGAAGGGGCCGCCATATTGGGCGCTACCCAAGCGGTTGGCCGGCACCTGGAAGCAGTACTCGAACAGAGCAATACCCCAACTCAGAAGTACCACAGCCGCCAGTCCGAACTTTTCGATTTTGGACTTAAAGACGATATGACCGTACCATGCCAAGGTCATAAAGGCGTTGGAACATACCAAAAGTAAAATCGCAAATAACCCTTTCATTATCTCAACATTTCATCGGTTACCTCACGGAAATCATTCACTACATAGCGGGCATCACTCGCCTCCAATTCGGCCCTGTCAATCGACGTAACCAGCGCAATGGTATGGCTCACTCCGGCCCTTGTTGCGGCCTCGATACCCACCAGCGCATCCTCGAAGACAATGCACTCCTCGGGCTTCACACCCAAGGCTGCGGCTGCCGTGAGGTAGATTTCGGGGTCGGGCTTGCAGCGGGTGACCCTATCGCCCGAGATTCGCTCCTCGAAGAACTCCCCGATGCCGCATTTCTCCAACACAAAATCGACATTGGCACGGATGCCCGACGAACCCACCGCACAGCGGATTCCCTTTTCACGCAGCCTCAGAAGCAGCTCCCGAAGGCCTGCAATGGGGGCGATGCGGGGTGCATAGATTTCACGATAGAGGGCCTCCTTCTCCTCGGACAACGCCTCCAAGCCCCGCTCCTCGAGTAACTTTTTAGGCAGTACACGGCGCATAATATCGCCATTGCCCATGCCAATCATCTGGTTCACCTGCTCCAACCACCCCTCGACGCCATAGCGCTCACAGAATTGGCCAAAGGCCTCGAAGTGAACCTTCATGTTGTCCACCAGGACCCCATCCATATCAAATAGTGCTGCTCGAATCATTGTTTTCTAACTTTAGCGTACAAAGGTAAGAAGAATTTGCTATCTTTGTCTTGAATTGTGGTTAGAAATATGGCGAAAACCCCGAAAATCGAAAAGACCAATGCCGCACGCCTGCTGGACCGTGCCGGAATCGCTTATGAGCTTATACCCTACCAAGTGGATGAGAACGACCTGGCGGCCACGCACGTTGCCGAGCAGTTAGGTGAGGATATCGCCTGCGTCTTTAAGACCTTGGTGCTCAAGGGCGACCGCACGGGGCACTTTGTCTGCGTGATACCGGGCGACAAGGAGGTAGATTTGAAGGCTGCCGCCCGCCTCTCGGGCAACAAGAAATGCGACCTGATACCGATGAAGGAGCTGCTCCCGACCACCGGCTATATCCGTGGCGGCTGCTCCCCTATCGGCCTCAAAAAGCCCTTCCCCATCTTCCTACACGAAACGGCCACCGAGTTCGAGCATATCTACATCAGCGCCGGAGTCCGCGGCCTGCAAATCCAAATCGCCCCAGGCGACCTGATAGCCTTCACAAAAGCAACGGTTTGCGCAATTAGCAATTAGGAATTAGGAATTTTTGCATAGCTCAGTCATTGCGAGGGAGCAAAGCGACCGTGGCAATCTTTATTACTCTGCCAAGATCCGCACGTCGGGCAAATGCCCTCCTCGGGATGACTAAGAGAGTAAGACCACTCCTAATTCCTAATTCCTAATTCCTAATTCCTAATTCCTAATTCCTAATTCCTAA
>CAYRPL010000005.1:0-28027 GCA_964426045.1 uncultured Alistipes sp.
GCGTGCGCTGATTGTGGCCCAGCCCAAGACCGGTAAGACGATGTTGATGCAGTCGCTCGTAAATGCCATTGCCGACAACCACCCCGAGGCATATATCATCGTACTGCTGATTGACGAGCGCCCCGAGGAGGTGACCGAAATGGCTCGCAACGCCAAGGCCGAAGTGGTAGCTTCGACCTTCGACGAGCAGGCTTCGCGCCACGTCAAGGTGGCCGAGATGGTGCTGGAGAAGGCCAAGCGCATGGTCGAGTGCGGTCACGATGTAGTGATCTTCCTGGACTCGATTACCCGTCTGGCCCGCGCCTACAACTCGGTGCAGCCCGCCTCGGGCAAGGTGCTCTCGGGAGGTGTCGATGCCAATGCCCTGCACAAACCCAAGCGCTTCTTTGGTGCCGCCCGTAATACCGAGGAGAAGGGTTCGCTGACCATCATCGCCACGGCCCTGATTGATACCGGCTCGAAGATGGACGAGGTGATTTTCGAGGAGTTCAAGGGAACAGGAAACATGGAGTTGCAGCTCGACCGCAAACTGGCCGACAAGCGCATCTACCCCGCTGTCAATGTCATTGCCTCGGGTACGCGTCGTGAGGATCTGCTGCTCTCACGCGAGGTGATGAACCGCACCTGGGTACTGCGCAAGTATCTCTCGGAGATGACCACGGTCGAGGTGATGGAGTTCCTGCAGAAGCAGATGGGCAACACAGCATCGAATGCCGAATTCCTGGCCACGATGAACCAATAGCACGACAAAATGATACTCCGAACGATATGCGTGGCGTTGCTTCTCCTTGCGGGGGGAGCAACGCCCCTTTTTGCCTGGGGGCCCAAAGGGCACGATGTGGTGGCCTACATCGCCGAGTGCCACCTGACAGCGCGGGCTGCCCGTGCCATTGACCGCGCCCTGGAGGGTCACTCGCCGGTCTACTACGCCAATTGGATGGACAACGCCAGCCACACCCCCGACTACGCCTACACCAAGACCTGGCACTACAAGAACATCGACCACGGGTACACCCTCGAGACGATGCCCCGAGAGCCCAAGGGAGATATTCTGACGGCCATCGAGTCTCTGGTAAGCGGTCTGAAGAGTCGAACCCTCTCGGCCGAGGAGGAGAATATCTACCTAAGGATGCTGATTCACCTGGTGGGCGACCTCCACTGCCCGATGCACACGGGACACCTGAGCGATTTGGGTGGTAATCGGGTAAAAATCTCCTTCTTTGGCGAGGCTACGAACCTGCACTCGGTGTGGGATTCGTCGCTTGTCGAGGCGGCCCACCGCTGGAGCTACACCGAGTGGCAACGCGAAATCGACCGCGTGGGGCGCCACGAGGCCGAGGCGATAAGTGCGGGAGAGCCTGCCGATTGGTTTCGAGAGAGCCACGCACTCTGCTGCGAAATCTACAAGCAGACACCCGAGGGAAGCCGCCTTTCGTATGACGAGGTGGCCCACTATGCCCCCATCATCGAGCAACAACTGCTACGTGGTGGTCTGCGCCTGGCCCGCCTGCTGAACGAAATCTACCGCTGATTCGTCAATTCTTCTCCATAAAACCGAGCGACCCCGCCACAAACGAGCAGTTTTGGCGGGGTTGCTGTTCATTTTGTCCGAATGGATAATTCGGAAATCCAAAGCGACTTTTCGGCATTGCAAAGGTGGCAAAAATGGGCGTACTTTGCCGACAAAAGGAGAATTTATGCACCAACAGACGACCATCCGCCCCCTTGGCCGACTTCTAATCGGAGTGCTGCTTCCGCTTTTTGGCGGGTGCGACTACTTCGAATACCACCCCTACGACACCGACATTCACGGCGAACGGGGAATCACCCAACAGCAGATTATCCGCATCGAGGAGGCCTTAAGAGGCGAAAAGGAGTTTTGCTTTGCTGTTATCAGCGATACCCAGGGGTGCTACGACGACACGGAGGATGCCGTCGAGGCACTTAATGCGCACGAAGGTATTGACTTTGTGGTTCACTGCGGCGACCTCTCGGACTTCGGACTAAAGAAGGAGTTTGAGTTTCAGCGCAATATCCTCTCAAAGCTGCGGATGCCCTATGTGGCACTGATTGGCAACCACGACTGCATTGCCACGGGCGAGACGGTCTACTGCTCGATATTCGGAGCCACGAATTTCGCCTTCACGGCCGGCAACACACGATTCATCTGCCTGAATACCAACGCCATGGAATATGACTACGCCACGCCTGTACCCGACTTTT
This sequence comes from uncultured Alistipes sp., assembly GCA_964426045.1. GTDB lineage: Bacteria > Bacteroidota > Bacteroidia > Bacteroidales > Rikenellaceae > Alistipes. Next base: position 2,224 of record CAYRPL010000005.1, read on the forward strand.
CGTTTCTGAGCCAAGAACTCGAGCAGCTGACCGACAGCATAGAGCGTGTGGTCTATGCCATGCACGTTCGACCCGGAGAGTTTCAATTCAACAACAACGTGAGCGAAATCTTCGAACACTATCTGAAGCAGGCGCCCGGACTACCATTCTGCATCTACGGCCACGAGCATACGTTGCGCACCGACGATCTGTTCGGCGACGGAGTGCTCTACTACCAATGCCCCAACATCGAAAAGCGCTGCTACCTGCTCTTTAGAATGCGAGAAAACGACTACGACTATGAGGTACACTATTTCTGAGTTTATCATCGCGTTGTTGTTGCTGTTTCCCTTGGCGACCTTTGGACAGGAGGTTGATGCAAGGCCCCTGGACCGACGCGAGCACCGAGGTCGCGAGGGGTGGGCCCGCATCATCCCCACCCACCTGAAGGTGCAGTATGCCGGCAGCATGGGCTTTCTGTCGGCCGGCTGGGGCTGGGACTACGGAAAACAGTGTCGTTGGGAGAGCGATATGCTCATCGGATACCTCCCCCGATTTGAGGGCGAGCGAGGGTATATGACCTTTACCCTCAAGCAGAATTACATCCCCTGGAGCCTCTACGCCTCTGACCAATTCTCGTTTGAACCCCTCTACGGGGGCATCTACCTCAATACGATTGTCGGCGAGGAGTTCTGGGGTCAGGCCCCCGACCGTTACCCCAGCGGCTACTATTGGTTCTCGACCCGTATGCGGGTACACCTCTTTGCGGGTTGCAGCGCCACCTGGCACCCTCGGGGCGAGGGGTGGCTGAAGGGGATGAGTCTCTATTTTGAGGTTAACACCTCGGATCTCTATATTGTGCGCAAAGTGGACAACGACTATCTGCGGGCAAGCGATATTATCGGCTTCTCGTTGGGCCTGAAATTGCAAATATTTTAGCCACTTGTTCGATTTGTCCTCTTTGTCGCTTTATTGTTCGTCAAATTAAACCTTTTTAACAGATGTTTTGGATTCTATTTGTATATTTGTCGTATAAAACAAGGAAACAATGGAAGAAAAAGAGATTATCACCATCACCACCGAGCAGTTGAAGCAGCACCGCAAAGAGAATTTCAAGGGTATTCGCTACAACGGCATCTTTATTTCGCAATTGGACAACCATACCCCCGAAGATCCTCGAATTGCCGAACATAACTTTAAGTACCCCTACCGCATCGAGACCTTCTTTGTGATTCTCTGCAAGCGCGGTCGGGGCAAAATCTCGATCAACCTCAATGAGTACGACATCGAGGACAACACGCTGATTATAAACATTCCCAACAGCATTATTCAGGTACAGGATTTAAACGAAGGCCAAGGTAGCGAAGCCATTGTGTTGGGATTTGACGAGAAGGGCCATCCTCGCGAACACAACCACTTCGACATCAAGCGCATCACACCCCTCTTTCTGGCCCTGAAGGAGAAGCCCGTCATCAAGCTCACCGAGAGCGAGTGCAACAAGTTGACTTCAATCCTGCAAGAGATCTCCGAAGAGGTTACCTCGTCGAAGGAGGATGCCTATCTGGACGATATTCTCCAGAGCTACTTCTCGCTCTTCTTCTACCGCATGTGCAGCATCATGAGCCGCCAAATCGAGATCAACTCGAAGAGCGAAAATTCGGTCAAAAGCCGCAACGAAGAGTATTTTCATAAATTTATCAAGGTACTCTCCGAGAACTATAAACGGGAGCGAAACCTGAGCTTCTACGCTTCACAGCTCTGCATCACCCCCAAGTACCTGACAACCCTCATTAAGCGTGTCAGCGGTCGCTCGGCAGCCGAGTGGATTGACCAATACGTTACGATGGAGGCCAAGAACCTGCTGCGCTACTCGACCATGAGTATCCAGGAGGTCGCCTACCATCTGAACTTCCCGAACCAGAGCTTCTTCGGCAAATATTTCAAGCACCAGACCGGCTACTCCCCCTCGGCCTACAAGTTGCTGAAATAGTATAAGCGAAGGGAGTTGCTTTGGGCAACTCCCTTCGCTTATACTTCACCCTATCTTCCAACTCCTTATTGGATTCGTCTGAATAGCTGGCGCTGCGAACGATCATCCTTGGCCTCCCACATCATCTCTTGGGCCGTGAGGGAGGTGACGATATAGCGGTGGGCCCACTCGCCACCCTTATAGTCGTAATTTCCTACCAGGATAGCACCCAGCTCGGGGTCGGTCAGGATATTGAACGAGCCCGTTAGCACCTGCTCCGAGAAGCTCTCGGTATTTTGGCGCAGGATATAGGTGCACTCCTTGCGCTCGAACTCAATCTGGACATAGCACCCCTCGGGCAGCGTGGCACCATTGTCATAGCTCACCAGCTCCCAGCCACCGGCCAGGTTATTGGGCGTCACCTCCAACTGCGGATTGGGGTTTACCGTCTTGTCATCATCGCAGGCCACCACTCCACAGAGTGCCAGCGACAAAAATACCATCTTCAACCACTTCATATTTTTCTATTCTTTTGTTTTCACATTCTTCAGTTTTTCGGTTTAGCAGCCCCTTCCCTTGGTTCGGATTTTACTCAAAAACGAGCTTCAGGCTTCGCTTACGGGGAGGAAGTGCCCCAACCCCCTCGAAGCAGAGCATTTGCATTGCATCACCTCGGGGTCGGAACTGCTCGGTAAAGCGAACCACCAGGTCACCCGCCTCACCGGGGGCCAACACCTCGGGTTCGGTCGCAAGCTCGACTCCTGCGGGGCAGAGCATCCGATCGCGCCTAATCTTCAGCGGCGTTTTGCCCCCATTCAGACAGGCGACTCGCAGCGTTGCCCCCTCTTCGTAGCGCACCTCCAATGTACGCAACAACAGTGCACCACAGGCATAGGGGTAATCAGCGCTTCTATCGGTATCGGCCACCACACGCCCCGTTAGGCGCACCACGGCCGAGGGTCTCGAGGCCGAGAGGTTGGTGTAGACGAACAATCGCTGCTCGACCGCCCCCGGGTGTCCCTTGGGGTTATAATGCACCACCAACTCACCCACTTCGCCCCTCTTGAGAGGCTCGGCCGAATAGTCGGCCCGAAGGCATCCGCAGGAGCTCTTTACAGCGGTGATAACCACAGCTCGGGGCTCGTTATTCTGCCAGCGGACCACTCCGCACCACTCACCTCCCTGCTCTGAAATGGTTCCCATTTGCAGAGGCTCGGTCGGGAATTGCAGGCGGCAGGGCTCCGCCACGGGATTCTGCACGCTGTCGAGCAGTTGGCGAGGCAGGATGCGAATCTGGCCCTCAAGAAAAAACGGAGCGACCAGGCTCACAAGCAACAGCAGATACTTCAGCACTCGCATCGCACGCCCGGGAGTTTATTAGAGCCAACCGGCACCTCCGGCCGACTTGCGAACCGTGATACCGAAGTCAAACTGCACACCATTCGAGCCCTTCACGGTGGCCGTCGTCGAACCCGACTTCAGGCCCTCGAAGAGCAGCATCGAGTCCTGCGCCGTACAAGTAGCGATTGTCGTATCGGCAATCGTTACGCTGTAGGTCAGAGTCTCGCCCTCTGCAAAGTAGCGGGCGGGGTTCAGGGCCACCTTCTCGCCCTCCGTAAGGGTCAGATTCGGGAAGCGCATCTCCACGCCGGCTCCCTCCATGGCGGCCAGCAGAGCAGCGGCATTCACCTGACCCGAACCCATCTTGCCGGCATAGTCTGCCAGGTTCATCTGCATAGGCTGAATGGGGCCCACATCGGCCACATAGCGGCAGTAGGTCTTCTTGCCCACGCAGTAGGGATCCAAATCGACAGTCGTCGAGTGGAGCAGTTCGCGCAGTTCGTCAGCCTTGAAGTGCAGGCGCTGCTCGGCGGCATAGGAGATGGCCAGCGCCACCACGGCCGAGATGTGCGGACAAGCCATCGAGGTACCCTCCATATAGCCATAACCGCTCTCGCTCACATTATAGGGCAGGGTCGAGAGGATGCAGCCAATCTCACCGTAGTTGTGCTCCTCATCGACATAGTCGTAGTAGTAGTCCTGGTCACCGCCCGGGGCCGAGATGGTGGTTCCGGGGCCATAGTTCGTATAGACAGCCGGAGTAAAGTCGGCAGCGGTGGCAGCTACCGAGACATACCCTTCGGCAGCACCCGGGAAACCGGCCTGCGGGGCATACTCGTTACCTGCAGCAAAGACCGCCACACCACCCTCAATGGGGCCGTTGGGCGAACCCGCATAGTGCGTAAAGTACTCCAAAGCCGACTTCTCGAGGGGCGAACCACTCTCCCACTGCTCTTCGGTGGCAAAGCCGGCCTCGCCCCAATCATAGACGTTGGCGGCACCCGAAACATAGCCCCAGCTGCACTGCAGCACCACGGCTCCGTTATCGGCAGCATATTTCATGGCACGCACCACCTGCAACACACCCGTCGAGACATTGCCCGAGAAGATTTGGCAGGCCATGACACGCACACCCGAATCAACCGTACCATCACCTCCGGCAATCGAGGCGATACCCTCACCATTGTTGTTTACTGCGGCAATCACACCCGCAACGTGCGAGCCGTGGCCCGAGTCGGCCACGTCGTTCCAGGTGATGTTGCCCGAGTCGTGCACAAAGTTATAACCGTGCACATCTCCCACATAACCGTTGCCGTCGTTATCCTCGGTCGAGCCCTTCACCTCGTCTTCATTGACCCACATATTGGCCTTCAAATCGGGGTGCTCGACAAAGATTCCCTCGTCGAGTACAGCAACAATCACCTCCTTCGAGCCCATCGAGCGCTCCCAGGCACCAACACACTGCACATCGGCATCCTTGACCGACTTTACAACCTCGCCCTCGCGGAACATATCACCGCGGTTCTCCAGATTCCACTGCATCGAAAACAAGGGGTCATTGACCTGGGCTCCGGAGCGGGTTACACGGGGCATATCGGCCACCTTCAGGGGGGTAGCCTTTCCGTTGTAGGCACGCTTGATGGTGCGGTTCAAATCGACCTGCTGCACCTCACCCAGCCGGCGCATACGGGCAGCCACATCCTCGACCGAGAGGCTCTCGTCGAAGCGAACCACATACCACTGATGCAACTCGGCCTCACGGGTCGAGGCCTCCGAACGGGCGTCATAGGGGAATACACGCTCCAAAGTGCAACCACCCACCAGCGCCATCACCTCGTCAAGGGCCGGAGCACCACTGCGCGTAAGCTCAGGGCCCGAAACCAATCCCTGCTCTTCGAGCATGGCCGTCACCTCGGGGGTGAACTTCACCAGCAACACACCGCTCTTATAGAGCTCCTCACCCTGTGCAGGCTCGGCCTTGGCAGGTTGCCACTCCACATCGCGACTGCAAGCTGCGAGCAGCAATGCTGCAATCGACAAAATAAACAGGTATCTTCTCATAACTCTTTATGCGTTATTATTCGCTACTCCTCCTCACCCGTAGGCTTCTGCTTGGTGGTGTAGAGTTCGTAGTAATAGTTCATATTGGCAGGTTCGTTCTCGAAAATGGCCTGAGTGCCGTCTTGGGCACGACCCTCCTGCGTAAAGACGAGCGAGTAGGGGTACCACCAATCGAGAGCCGGATGGTAGAGCAGCCAATCGGGCAGCTTACCCGACAGACGGTTGTGGTTAATCGAGAAGCGCTTGGCCGAGGGCATCACCTTCTTGATACGGTTGTCGGCCAGGAACTGCGGCAGCGTATCCACCCGGTCGATATCCTCCTGCGTATAGCAGGGTACCGAGTCGTCGTCCAGGAAGTCGGGCAACTCACCCTGCAGGTAGTTTACCGACAACACCAGGGTCTCCAAATCCCACTTCAGCAGATCGACCGGGAACTCGGTCTCCTCGATAAATCCACCCAGGTCGGTACGCGAGGTGTTGCTCAAATCGTAAATCACACTGCGCTGGTTGGCATTCAGAATCAGGTGGCGCAGCTTCGGGAAGTTCTCCTTGGTAAGAATCTCGGGCAGACGTTGCAGGTTGTTCGAGCCCAAGTCGAGGTATTCGAGATTCTTCAGATTCTTGAAGCTGGGCGAGAGTTCAGTAAGGCCATAGGCGCCGATGGTCAGACGCTTGAGCTGCGTAAGCTCGGCGATGTAGTCACCGGTCTCGAGCGAGCGCATAAAGGTATTGGTGTTACCGAAGAAGTAGAGCTCCTCGGCCGCTGTCAGGTACTTCACGGCGTAGGGCAGCCCCTCCTTGGTATCGAAGAGCATAAACTCAGCCGAGCGTACACGACCCACCATGTCGGCGGTGCAACCCTCGTCGCCCTCCTCCCACAGCACGACATTCGACCAGGTATTCATACCCGCCGAGGGGTCCCACGACGAGAGGGTGGCCAGCGAGCGCTGAATCGAGAGCAGAGCCACCGAGTCACCGGCACGCGTATTCTCCTCAATGGGTTCGGCCGCCAGCTGCTTGACATTCAGACGATCCTGACGGCTCATCTCGACAGCCTCCTTGGGGGTGAAGTTCACCTCTGCCAGGCGCTCCTGGGGCAGGGTGTTGATATCCCAATTGAAGCGCACTGTCACCTCGCGAGGGCGAATACCGCGGTCGAGATTCAGCGTATGGCTCTTGCTTTCGAGCCAGGCGGCGTTATCGGGAATATCGACCTTAAAGTCGATGTTGGTCAGAATCTTGACATCGAAGTAGCGAGTTCCGTAGGCGGCATAGTTGCTCACCTCGACTTCGGGCTCGGCAATCTCGAGCAGATAGGGATAACCCTCCTGCGTGATGGTAATTTCGCGCTCGGCCCACGTTGCCAGGTTCTGGATGCGCACCACACCCTGACGGGGTTGAGCCGTGAGGGCCGAGTCGATGCGGAACTCACAGGTGGTCGTACCACGGCCGTTGGCGGGCGAGATGGTAATCCAGGGGCTGTCGGTCGAGGCAATCCAATCCTCCGAGGCATTCACCTGCACATACTCCTTGGCTCCTGTCGGTCCGGCGGCAATTTGATTGCGATCAAGTTGGAAATCAACGGTCGTGTCATCCTTCGAGCAGGCGCCAAGCAACACCACAGCCAGAAGGGGCAGTATATAGTTCAATCTTTTCATAGCTTTCATCCTTCGTTTACTCCAACATATAGTCACAATTCAGAATCTGCTGCGTCTTATCGTAAATCAGGATATAGGCACCCACACGCCAGGCGTAGCAGATATCCGAGGCATCGAAGACGATGTTGGGGTTGTCGCTGATATCGAGGTAGTAGATCAGGGTCGAAATCGTATCGTCAATCACACGCAGGTCATTCGAGCCGATATAGAGGCCTCGCATACCGCGGTGGTTGCCGATTCCCGTGGGCCACTCACGAAGCGAGCGGGCACCCTGGGCATCATGCTGCGAGCGGATGGCCAGCACCGTCAGACCCGAGCAGTCGAGCGGCTCGTAGGGGAACTCGCTGAAGTTGTTGAACGAGATATCCAAACCGTAGAAATAGGGCATGTTGCCGGCATGGAACTCCCAGGGCAGATCCTCTAAGTTGTTGTACGAGAGATCCATCGAAACCAGCACGTCGGAGTTATCGTAGGTAAACGAGCCCTCGGGAATCTCCTCGATCTGACAGGCGCGCAGGATGATGTAGGCCACCGACGAGTTACTCTTGGCCAGCCCCACGGGGTATTTGGTCATCGGGTTTTGCGACAAGGTGAAGGTCTCGACACGGATACCCTTATAGAGGCCCTCCTCCTCGCCTTCGCAGCCCGTGATTTGGTTACCCGAGAAGTCCACCGACTTCATCGTAAAGTTGCTCTTGGCGCTGAAGATGTTGGGAATCTTCTTCAGGCGGTTGAACTTCACCGAGAAGTTCTCGACATCGTCGTAGCCGCAGAAGTAGCCCTCGGCATCCACGGGCAGCTCCTCCAGCAGGTTGTTGTCTAAGTAGAGCTGTACGGGAGCCACCTCACGGGTCAGGGGGTGAATCTTCGAGATGCGGTTATAGGCCAAATCCAGCAGACCCAGCTTCTTCATCTGTGCAAAGCTCTGGGGCAGCTCCTCCAGGCGGTTTTGGCGGGCATAGAGAATCTGAATCTTCTCCTTCGAGGGGCCTGTGGCCAATCCGTCGAGGCCCTTATAAATCTCCTCGGCCGACCATTGGGCGTTGTTCGAGATGTTGAGCGAAATCAGCTCGGGCAGCTCGGCAAGGGCCATCGGGAAGCGGGTCATCTTGGGGCAGTTGTAGATCTCGACATCGGTCAGCGACTTCAGTTCGGCCACCTCGGCGGGCAGCTCCTCCAACTCACTATTGGCGATGTAGAGGTACTCCAGATTCACTAGATTAGAAATCTCCTTGGGCAGTGACTTCAAGCCGTTGCACAGGGTTCCGTGGTTGGTATCCATCTTGCGAACAGCCAACGCAGCACCGCTCTTGCGGTCGATGAGCTGCGCTTCGCTGAAGTTGTCGTAGAGGGCAGCCGCAGGGCTCTGGAGGTTATGCTCCTTCAGGGCTCGGGCACAGGGCTCCGACATCGGCGTTGCAGGGTGAATCATCTCTAAGTAGGCCTTGTGGTTTGCCATACGGTTCTGCTTGCGCTCCGAGAGGCTCTTATCGAGCGAGAGCGAAGGGTCGTAGGTGTAGAGATTCACATCGTTGTGGGTACCCAGGTAGAGCTCGACAAGGGCCGTGAGCTGACCCAGCGCAGGCGACATATCACCGCTGAAGGCGAAGTCGCTGATGTCGATGCGGGCCACGCGACCGTTCGAGTGGAGCTGCACACCGGGCTGATCACCCCACAGGTCGGGATCTTTGTTAAAATCCCAATTGCTGCCCTGGGGGTAGTTCTCACCGCCATAGTACCACTTCTCGCCATTCAGGCTCTCCCAGATGGCCTTCAGGGCGTAGTAGTCCTGGATGTAGTCATCGGCCTCGTAGAGGGTTACAGGCACCTCGGCCTCGGTCGTGCGGTTATCCTCGACGGTAAAGAGCGTCTGCGTGGGATTGTTCTTGGTCTCAAGCAGCACGCCCCCTTCGTCAAAGGTCGAGTAGGCCATCAGTCGATACTCACCGGCCTTCATCGAGAGCAGCGTATCGCACAGCGACGACGAGGTGCGGTAGCCGTTCTCCAGCTCATCGCTCTCATCAAAGTGAACCGAGAAGGTGGCGGGCAACTGCTCGAAGCGCACCTGCTCGTTGGTCTTGGTGTTGCGCAGCGTGAGCGAGAGCTTCTTAATCTCATCGAAGGTGTATTGACGCTCTACGGCACGGGTTCCCTCGAAGGCCGAGAGATCCTTCACCAGGTGGAATCGCACCTGGCCGCGCGGCGTCACACGGGCCGTCAGATCGTGCTGCACAAGGCCACCCGAGGGGACCTCGAAGCGGCTCTCCGCATCGGGGGCTCCGTTGTAGATGGGCTCGTCGGCGGCGTCATAGAGCGTATAGGCGATGAGGTTGTAGGAGCCGGTCAGCAGCTTCAGCTTGTCGCTGCGCAGGCCATACTCGGCCAGTCCCTCACCGGCTGTCAGCAGGTTGAGTGTCTGGGCGATGGTCGTCTCGCCATAGCTCAAGGTCACCTTCAGTTTGGTGGCCTCGCTCAGGTAGTCGAGCTCGCTCTTCAGGGCACGGCTCGCCTCATAGGAGGCCTCCTTGAAGAGTTTGAATTGTACATATCCGTATTGGGTTTCGCGGTTGTCAATCGGCTCGTCATCCGAGCAGCCGACGGCCAGCACAGCCACCGCACCGACCAACAGCGCCCATACGAAATTTTGAAGTCGTCTTCTCATCGAAACTAATTCTTGAAAATTCGCATTTTTTATTTATTGCCTTCCTATTTAAGACTAACTAAAAAGGAGGGGGTTCAAGGCTTGCGAAGTGTGAGAAACCGCAGTTTACGAAGGTGTAAATGAGGATTTCGAACACAAGCATAACGCAGAAATCACCCTTTTTAGTTAGTCTTTAGACTACTCGGGGCGCCAGGTACAAACTAATACATACTTGCAGCGCGTGCGTGTAGCATTCGAGTAGAGCGCCACGGCACCGGTAGCCTGCGTATTGCCAAGTGCCGACTGGTCCATCGTTACGATGGCATACTCGCCCGGCTCAAAGTCAAGCCAAGTATCCTCCTTGTTGGTCTTCTTGTAGTAGTTCGGCAGGTTCTTCAGCATACACATATTGCGGTTGTGGTCACCCGTGTAGACTAACCAATAGATGGGCACACCATAGCTCGAATACTTGTCGTAGAGGGTTCCCGAAACCACTCTGCGCAGCGAGGCGCCCTGATCGGCAGCTCCCGGATTCTCGCCATCGCCCTCGGGGTACCAGAATACAATCTCCATATCGGTAGTTGCAGTCACCGTACCGCTCTCGTAGTCGGTCGTATCGAACGAAGGCTGGGGCTCGGGGGTATCACCTCCGGCCGGCGTGTGCGAAACATAGATGGCATTCTTACCCTGCGGGACACCATCATAGGCCGAGCGAATCGTCTGGATGGTAATCGTATCACCCACCTTGACACCCGATGCTGCCCAATACTTCGTTTCGCCCTCGGGGCTGCAAAGACCATAGATATAGACCTCGGCGGTTGCATCCTTCAGATAGAAGTTGCCATACGTCTCGTTGGCAACCGAGGTAACCTCACCGGTCAGCTCATAGAGAACCGACTCACCCTCTTCGGCATTAAGGAACTCCTGCACCGTAGCCTTCACCACCTCGGGGGTGTCGGGCGTGATGGGGCCGGCATCAAAGGCGATGCTCTGACCGGCCTCATCGGTCGTAGTCAGCGTCACATCGTCGATGCGGTAGGCGCTATCAACCTTGGCATCGAAGCGGATATAGAGGTTGTAGGTACCCTCGGGCAGCGTAAAGTCGGCATGACCCACATTCCAGCGACCTACGCTCTCGGGAGCCGTGTAGGCAATCGGAGCCGACCAATTCTGGCCGTCGGCCGAGAGGCGAATCAAAAACTCCTCGGTCGAGAATACGTTGTCGGTATCCTTCAGATACTTTTCGCCACCGAATGTGAGGCAGAGCGAAGTGCTCTCCACCGTGATATTCTCAATCTGCAGGTAGGCGCTCGAACCGAAGAAGATGTTGTTCACACCCGAACCCTCGTAGTCCGAATATTCACCCAGCGAGTTCGAGTTGTTGCGCACCGAGACACCCTTATAGCTGTAGGTTACGGTCTCAACACCCGTACCGACCTCGTTCATCCAACCGTCGAACTGATCCAGATAGGGCCAATACTTGGCATCGGTACCATAGGTCTGGGTGGCAGCCTCGAAATCGAAGTTATTGCTGTAGCAGGGCTCGGCCTCAAGGGTCGTCTCCTGGAAAATCTCGCTCACAACGGCATCCTTATAGGCATCCTTCAGCTTGCCGCCCTCAAGCAGCTCGGCAGCCGAGGCTACGGCGCGGGTCTTGGGCAATGCAACGATAACAGCCTCGCGCTCCTTGCCCGAGTCGTTGGCTGCACAACCTACGTTGAGCGAGCGACGCTGCAGACCGCCATCGCCCTCCGACGAATCCCACTCGGCCTCGGTGAGCAGCACCCACTCGGCCTCGGTCGAGTAGTTGCCGTCTTTATCCAGGTTCAGCACATAGAGCTGTGCGCCCTTCATGGCGACAATCGAGCCAATGGCCGTCACACCCTCGAGCGCAGCCCCATTGTTATAGAAGTAGCCATTCACATCGTAGCTGAGCGAAGCAGCAAGCTCCACCGAGCAGTACTCCTTCACCCCGGGAATCGTCACCTCGAACTCCAGCACCGTAACGGCCTCCTCGCCGCTCAGATCCTGGAACAGGAGCTTACCGGTGGTCTGCTCGTCGGGATAGTAGGCCCAATTGGTATCCATACGGAAGCCCTCCGAGAGGCCCGCCTCACCCGAGGTTACGGGCAGCGAAATCCAAGCCGGAATATCACCTCCGATGATCCAGGGGAAGTTGGCCTCAACCTGCAACCACTGCATATAGCCAATCGTACCAATGGGCCATACCAAATCAACGCCCGTGGCGCTCTGATCGGCAAATACCACATTATACTCCTCGTCGTGAATAAAGTCACCCGACTCCGTATCGACCTGGGCAACGGCCACACGCAGCACACGCTCCTCGGGATAGAGGGTCAGGCGGGCGATGGTCTTGCTCTCGCCATTCATGGTCATCGTCACCTCGCAGGTGTGCTCCTTGTCATACTCCGTGATGTCGGCCACCTGAATCTGAATCTGGTGCTTACCGGCACTGCCGCGCATCTCGTAGCGCAGGTTGCCGTTATCCAGAATCTGGAAGTAGGCTGCCGTCTCGGTCGGCACCTTCACCACCCAATCCATGTTGGGCTCGATATTGAGCGTATAGAGCTCACCGGCCTCAACAGCCGCAGTCGTAAGGGTCGGGAAGTTCGGCTCCACAACCGGTTCCGGTCCGGGTTCTACCCCCTCATCGCCACTCGAACAGGCGGCAAAACCCAACATCAGGGCAACAACAGGCGTCCACATCAGACGCTCGGCCCACACTTTAATCAAACTCTTCATAGTCATCTATTTTTTATTTTATCTTTTGCTTCCAATTATACCTTTTGCCTTATATGGGCGGCTACATACCGTCTTCGCGTTGCAGACGCTCGGCCTCCTCATCGGAAACCCACTCCAGGATGTTGTAGAAGTGGCCGATGGTACCCACACTCTGACCCAGGTTTTCGATATAGGCCTGCAACCAGAGTACGGCAAAGCGCTGGCAGGAGTTGAAGTAAGAGTCATAGTAGGGGCTCTCGCAACCCAGGATATGGTTGTCGCCCAGCACCCAGCCCAGCACCGACTCCTCGTCGCTCAGCACCTGCGGGCCCTCCATCAGAAGGCGCGGTGAGGCCGGATCCGAGGCATCGAAGCCCAGCGTAATGTCGTAGCCATCGTAGAAGGCACCACGCACAATAATCGAGTTGGGCTCCGTGGGGTGCAACTCGCACTTCACCAAACGCTGGTAGGCGGTGTTGGTACCCGGGAAGTCATAGAGCAAGAGCGAGGTCAGCACACACCAGCCCTCGAAGTTCTCGATGGCAAAGGGGCAGCTCTTGAAGAGCTCGACGCGCGTTTGATCCCACCCCTCATAGAGATCCCACTTCAGCTGCTCGGGCATCACCAGACGCAGGTTGAAGCTCAGCAGATCTTCGGGTGCAATATTTTCGTAGATGCCGTAGACCTCAATATCGGCGGCTAAACTGCCGGCAGGAATGGTCACCGAGTGGTCGGCCAGGCGATAGTGGTAGCCCTCGATGGCGTTGCTACCCGCATCGACCACCTCGACACCAAAGGTGCGATCGTAGTCGCAGGCTACGGTCGAGGCAATAGTCACCGCAAAGCTGCCTCCGTCGGCCAGCACCACACCCTGCGTCAGGGTGTCGGCAAACATCACATACTCGGGATTGCTATCCACAGGCCCCAGCTTACCGGGGTCTGCGTAGGTGATATACTCCTCCTGGCAAGCCGTGAAGCTTAGAAGAGCCGTCATCAGCAGGAGCAACACCGAAGCTATAGTTGACTGTTTCATCTTTTATGACACTTGTTTGGATTACTTATTACTTTCGTTGGGCTGCACCTGCGAGCCGGGGGACTCGAGTTCGTGCTGCGGGATGGGCCATACAAAGAGCGGATTGTCGGTCTTGATGCTCAGCGAGCTGCCCTCGGCGAGCGAGCTCTGCTGCGGGGTGCGGGTAAAGCCCTCGCCATCCTTGTAGAGCTTGCCCCAGCGCTTGTAGTCCTGCAGACGGAAGCCCTCCATAAAGAGCTCGCGCACACGCTCCGAGGCGATCTGCTCGAGCCAATTGTCGGCCGTGAGGTTCATATTGCCACCCGACTGGTAGCGGGCTGCACGCAGCGTGGTCAAATCCTTCGAGGCCAGCGCATAGTTCGGCTGCTCGAGGCGGCAGTAGGCCTCGGCACGAATCAGGTACTGCTCGGCTAAGCGGAAGGGCTTGGGCATCGAGACGTGATAGATCAGAGCCGACTCGATGAAGCTCACATTGCCGTAATACTTCACAAGCAAAGGCCAGGCCAGCGCATGGTCGTAACCCGTCTGTCCCTCGTAGAAGTAACTCGAATAGCGCAAGTCATTCGTATCGTAAAGGTTCAACACCCACTGTGCCGGCACATAGTCGGGATAGAAGTAGGTGTAGTCGCGGTTGTAACCCAGGAATACCTGACCCAGCGCACCACCATACGAGGTCGTGGTGAATCCGATGCGCCAAATCAACTCCGAGCCTCCGTCATAGAGCCACATATAGTCAAAGTCGCTGTATTGGCTGTAGGTCGTTGTATTGGTGCTCATCAGGGCAAAGTTCTTGTCCTCAATCAGGCGGGTCGAGTAGTCGATGGCCGTCTGCCAATCCTCCATATAGAGGGCTACGCGGGCATGCAGGGCATAGGCCGTGGCGCGGGTCATAAAGACGGCTCCCGAATAGATCTCCTCCTCGGGCAAGAGCTCCTCGGCCTTGGCCAGGTCGCTCAAGACAAATTGGTAGCTCTCGTAGAGCGACGAGCGCACCAGCGGCTCGGGGGTCGAGAAGAGCGAGCGAATCACCACGCCCAACTCGTCTTTGGCCGTCTCGGGGTTGTAGCTCTTGCAGTAGCACTTAATCAGCTCGGCGTAGCAGAGGGCACGCACGGCGTGAATCTCACCCGTATAGATATCGAGCGTTGCAATGGCATCGTCGTTGGTAAGCGAAGCACGCACCGCATCGACACGCTCGAGGTAGAAGTTACAGTTTGAAATCACTCCGTAGAGGGCTGCATAGACCGCCTCAATCTCGGCCGAGGTCGAGCGGACATCCCACTGCCAGAAACTGCCGTAGGTGTTCGAGTAGCCATCGACAGCGTAGACCAAATCGGTCTGGATGTCGGGCAGCAGCGTGAGGTAGCCGCTCCAGAGGGCCGAACTCTTCATCTGGGCGTAGATGCCCACCAAGGTCTGCTCGGCATCGCTGAAGCTCTGCATGGCATCCTTCTCGAGGATGGCCGAGCCGGGCTCCTTGTCCAGACACGAGGTGAGGAGCATCACAGAGGCCATCATCGCAACGGCCATCCGCAGGGTATGGTATAGTATCTTTTTCATAACGATCAGAAGGTTAAGTCAAGACCGAAGGTGAATTGACGCGACATGGGGTACTGTGCGGCATAGATATTGGCACTACCCTCGGGATCGAGGCCCGAGAACTTGGTAAAGGTCAGCAGGTTCTGTGCCTGGGCATAGACTCTCAGACCGCTGAATACGCGGCTCTTGCGAATCAACTCCGAGGGGAAGTTATAACTCAGCATCACATTCTTCAGGCGCAGGAACGAGGCATCCTCCAACAGGCGACTGTCAAACTCCGTGTAGACACCGTGACGCGGAATGTCGGTCACATCCCCCGGCTGCTTCCAGCGCTCGAGCAGACGACGCGACTGGTTGTACGATGCGAAGCGACCATTCGACTCGTCGAAGTAGCGATCGTTGTTGATCATCCAACGGTCGGCCACCCAGCTGAACTGAGCCGAGAGCGAGAGTCCCTTCCAGCTCAGGGTCGTACCAAAACCACCCTGCCAGGGGGCGATGTAGCTCTTACCCACCAGCACCTTGTCCGAGTCGCGCAACTCGGTGGTCAGGTTGCCATCCTTGTCGTACCACAGGGCATCGCCATTGACGGGGTTCACACCCGCATAGCGGTTGATGTAGAACTCTCCCAGCGGATGGCCCACCACCAACTTGGTGTTGGTATTCGAGCGCTCATACTCCTGTACGCCGTTGTAGAGTTCGGTAATCTCGTTGTGGTTGTACGAAACATTGGCATTCAGGGCCCAGCTAAAGTTCTTGGTGGCCACCACCGTACCCGAGAGGCTCAACTCGGCACCCTTATTGACCATCGTACCAACGTTGTCCCAATAGTATCCGTAACCCTTATCCGAATAGGCTTGGGGCACCTGCATCAGCATATCCGAAGTACGCTTGTAGTAGAGCTCGGCATCGACATTCAGACGACCCCAGAATCCGAAGTGCAGAGCTAAGTTCGAGGTCCAGGGCTTCTCCCAGCCCAGCTCCTCGTTACCGGGTTGCATCAGGCCCACACCCGAGTTGCCCACATAGTCCAAGCCACCACCCACAAGGGCCAGGTGCTCGTAGTTCGGAATCGAGGAGTTACCCGAGGTACCGGTCGAAATCGAAACCTGGGCGTTGGTCAGCCAATGGGCCGCCGACTCCATAAAGCGCTCGTTGCGCATATTCCACATAAAGCCCACCGACCAGAAGGCGGCCCAGCGACGTGACGAACCGAAGCGTGACGAAGCGTCGGTACGGGCTGCCGCCTCCACGAAGTAGCGGTCGTCGTAGTTATACTCGCCACGCAGGAAGAACGAAAGGAATCCATAGTCCGAGTCGGTCGTATCGCCCCACGAGGTGGCACGCGTACCGGTCGAAATGGAGGTCAGGCGGTCGTTGGTCTGTCCGGCCGTAGCCACTGAGAAGGCCTCGTAGTGGTAGTCCACGCCCTCATGACCCGCCAGCAGGGTGATGCGGTGCTTGTCGGCTACCGAGAAGGCGTAGTTGGCCGTATTGGTAATCGTCAGGGTGTAGCTGTCGGTCGAGCTGCGCGAAGCCGAGCCCTGGCCCTGGTTGGCCGCATAGCTCGGATACGAGAGACCGAAGCCCGTGGTGTGCGAGTAGTCGATACCGAACTGCGAACGCAGGGTCAGACCCTCGATGGGAGCCGCCTCGGCAAAGAGGGTCGAGAGCAGCTTGTACTTCTTGTAGGTCACGGGGTTGTTCTCGAGCCACTCCAAGGGGTTCTGACCCGTACCTGCCCACGAACCGTCGGAGAGCGAGGCGAGCGAACCGTCGGCCTTGTAGGGGCTCCAATAGGGCATCATGAAGCGGGCTGCCGAGATGGGGGTCACCAGCGTATAGGAGCCCTCATCGGCCTGCTCGATATTCTGGAAGTTGAGCATCGTGCTGGTTCCCACCTTGAGCCACTTGGCGGCACGCTGCTCGACATTGGCACGCATCGAGTAGCGCTCGAAGGCCGAGCCTACGGCCGTACCATCCTGGCTGTAGAAGGCAGCCGAGAGGTAGTAGTTGGTCTTCTCGGTGGCACCCGACACCGCAAGCTCATAATTTTGCAGCAAAGCCGAAGAATTAAATACCTCCTCCGACCAATTGACGTCGGTTTGGCTCAGCAGGGCGTAGTTCTGACCCTCGGTCATGCCAATCTCCTTCTCGTATTGGATACGCTCGGCCGTATTCATCAAATCCCACTTCGAGTCGTTGGCAATCTGCGAGAAACCGAGCTGCATGCGATACTCGATACGGGGGCGGTCGGCCATGCGCCCCCGCTTGGTGGTGATGACAATCACACCATTGGCGGCACGGGCTCCATAAATCGAGGTCGAAGAGGCATCCTTGAGCACCGACAGCGACTCGATATCGGCGGGATTGATGGTGTTAAAATCACTCGCCGAGATGGGCACACCGTCCAGAATGTAGAGGGGTGCGGTTCCCGAGTTGATG
The DNA here is from genome assembly GCA_964426045.1 of uncultured Alistipes sp. GTDB lineage: Bacteria > Bacteroidota > Bacteroidia > Bacteroidales > Rikenellaceae > Alistipes. The sequence goes on from CAYRPL010000005.1 coordinate 19,632, forward strand.
GAGTTGGTACCACGAATGGTCATCGTCGCCGAGGCACTGGGCTCTCCGGTGTTGGAGAGAACCGTCAGACCGGGCACCTGGCCCTGCAGGGCCTGATCGAAGGCGGCCGTGGGGGTCTTCTCGATCTTCTCGGCCTTGATGGTCGATACCGAACCCGCTACCGTGCCCTTCTTGCGGACACCATAGGCGATTACCACCACATCCTCCACCAGCTCCGATTCGGGCTGCATCTCGAGGTTGAAGAGCACCGAAGCCTCACCGGCCGGCACCTCCCACTCTACCGCTGCAAATCCCAGATACTGGAACGAAAGTTTACTTCCGGCTACCGCCGAGATGGTGTAACTTCCATCAATGGTGGTGCTGACACCATTCATCGCATCGGCGACCACCGCCACTCCAATCAGCGGCTGCTGATCTTCGGCCGAAGTTACAACACCGCTCACGGTCACCTTCTGGGGCTGCTGGGCGCGCACCACAAAGGGTACGGCAGCCAGAAGCGCCGTAAGCCAACAAAGGGTTAGAATTCTCTGCATATTCGCGAAATGCTATAATAAGTATGCAAATTTGGGGATTATTTCCTACGATTCCAAATTTTTAAACCTCTTTTTCTTACTATTCGTAACAAAAAAGAGTATTTCAAAATTTTCTAATTAAATTTCTAATTGCTCTTTAAGCAACAACCAATTTGCCGTCAGAAGGCTAAAGATGCAACTATCGTAAAACAAGCCCCGGATGGGGCACACTTAGCGTATGTTCCATTCGGGGCTTGCAAGGGATAGGCCGTAGGTGCGGCCTTATCACGGCAAATACAAAAAATTACTTTTTGGGGGTAGCCTTAACCTTTATTTTTTGGAAATTCTTGGCCAGGGTCTCGGGATTGGTCTTGGCGGCATCGTAAACAACGGTTACCTCCTTGGTGGGGAGATCCACCTTGACATCCTCAACACCCTTGCCGAGTACGGGTACGTTGTTGAGAATCTTGTTGGCACAGTGCTGGCAGTCGATATCGGTAGTAAATACCACAGTCTCGCAGGTTGCCTTCTTCTTGCTGTTCTTCTCGTTGTTGTCGTTTGCGGCATTCACAGCCAATGCCATCACTGCCATCAGGCAGCACAGAATCAGTTTTTTCATCGTTCTATTTTTTTTAGTTGTTTGTTTATTTAATTATTTATTCGTCAGGGGTTTGTTGTCAGTGCGGTGCAGATGCGGTGCTACCCCACCGTCTTATATTGCATTTTAGGCGAGCAGATTTTTTCTCGACCGCCGACTGACGAAGATGGGCTGTACAAATGGTACTGCCCATTTTCGGCAGGCAAGAAGAGGAAAAATATGCCGCATAAAATCAATATAAATTAAATCTAAAGCCTAAGTATATCTTTCTACCCATCAACGGCCCCCAGACAACGGAGGAGTTGAAAGAGGAGTTGAAGGGGTTGTCGCCGTGTTGGAACTTGTGTCCATCGACCAGGATGGGGTCATCCTGGGTGTAGTCGAGGATATTCTCGCAACCGAGGTAGATATCAAACTTACCCACCTTGCGGCTCACCTGCGCAAAGAGCATCGGGTAGGCGGGCGAGTAGTTCATCTCGTCGAGGCCACCGTTCAAATCGGGCAGACGCGAGGGGCCGTTATACTGCACCGTAGCATCGAAGGTCCAGCGACGGAACTTGGTGGCATACTGCACATTCAGCAGGGTCTTATACTCGCTAATCAGAGGGCGCTCGACGCACTTGGTGCCACCACCAAAGGTATTCAGCGTGATGGCGCTGTCGGTATAGCGGAAGGTGGCGAAGATATCGAGGCGCTCGACGGGGCTCCAGGTGAAGTCCACCTGGTAGGAGTCGGTATAGGAGCGACCATCGGTGTTGTAGAAGAAGACGGCATCGAGCAGATACTCCTGGTCGGCCACCACCTGGTTGAAGAACTGCGAGCGGAAGTAGTCGAAGCTCAGCGTGGCATCCTTTTCACGCACGAGGGTAAAGGTCTGCGTCAGCGAACCTCCGAAGGTGAGGGCCTCCTCCATGCGGTTCATATTGGCGAAGTCGTCGATGACAATCCGGCGACCCGTAGCTAAGATTCCGATGTTGTCGGTGATGAGGTTCGTGGAGCGGTAACCCATACCGGCCGAGGCACGCAGCACGGTCGAGGGGGTGATGTTCCACTTGATGTGTCCGCGGGGAGTGAAGTAGAATTTGTCGTAGTAGCTGTTGTAGTCGGCACGGGCACCCACCACCAGCGAGAACTTATCCTTTACGTTGTAGGTGTACTCGGCATAGAGGCCCGCCTCGTGCTCCTCGCGCGTAAGGTCATAGGTGGGCGGGAGGATAACCACATCGCTTCCGGGATTAAAGTTGAAGAAGCTGTTTTGCAGCTGCTCGTCGTAGAAGTGCATCTGTCCCGAGAGGCCGACAATGAGGGTCGAGCGAGGGGTGAAGTAGTGGTTATACATCAGGTTGGCCGTCACGGTGTGCTCCTCGCCGTAGTAGTCGTTCAGGCCGAAGTAGGCATCCTCGTTGAAGAAGTCGTAATCGAGAATCATCGCCACATTCGAGCGCAACTCCTCCTCGGCATCGGCATCGTAGACCGAGGCGCCAACCGGCGTGCCTAACTTGACGTAGGCATTGGCGTTGCGGTTATGGATATGCGAGCCATAGATACCAGCATCGAAGATCTCCTTGAGGTGGTTATAGCCCTCGGTGGTGAAGTAGTCGGTCGAGCGCTCCTCGCGGGCCTCGTGCATATCCTGCGTATAGGAGGTCATACCTCCCAGGCGGCTCTCATCGACATACTTGGCACCCCAACGCAGCTGCAGACCGCTTGCAGGCTGGTAGAGCCAGCGGTTGGCGACATTGATCTGGCTGGTGCGGGGCATATCACGGAAGCCGTCGTGGTTGTGATCCATGCCGTTTTGGTCGGTATCCAACGAGCCGTGGGCCAGGATAACGGTCGTAAGTTTGTTATCCTTTGTAACGGGGATGGCCGACGAGATGTTGATCTCGGGGCGCAACTCGTCGTCGATATAGCCGTTGATAAAGAGGCGCTCGCTGTCGGTGGGCTTGCGGTGCTCGAGGTTGATCTGACCCGTGATGGCCTCATGGCCGGCCGTCACCGACGAGACACCCTTTGATACCTGAATCGAGTTGAGCCACATGCCCGGTGTATAGCTCAGACCGTAGGGGGCGCTCAGGCCACGCATGATGGGGCGATTCTCGTCGAGAATCTGGGTGTAGGTACCGGCCAGGCCGAGCATCTTGATCTGACGGGCACCCGAGATGGCGTCGCTATAACCCACGGTCACCGAGGCGGAGTTCTCGAAGGACTCGGCTAAGTTGCAGCAGGCCATTTTGCAGAGGCCCGCAAAGGAGATCATTTCACCCTTCAGCAGACCGTCGCTCTTGACAAAGTTGCCACCGATGGTGCTCTCAACTACCACCGACTCGATGCCGATACCCTCCTCGCGGAGTTTGAAGGTAACGGGCTGAGAGGGGTCTTCTATCTTGAGCTGCTCGATGGCATAGCCGACGTAGCTTGCGGCCAACATCTCGTAGCCCTTGACCTGGTGAATATGGAAATTACCCTCCGCATCGGTCATCGTTCCGATGGTGGTACCCACCCAAAGCACCGTGGCACCAATCAGAGGTTGATTCTGCTCATCTACTACACGACCTCGCACATCCTGAGCCGATACGACGGCGGCTGAGAGGAGGATGGCAGATAAAATAACAAGGATTTTTTTCATTATTTTTCCGGTTTGGTTTTCTACATAAAACAACTTGTGGCAACGCTGAAAGGGGCGTCGCTTGTCGATGTTTCAGAAGCTGCTTTCAGCAACTTCCTATGCAGATACCGGAGGGGCACGAAGGCCAAAGATGGGCGGGTAGCCACTCGAGCCACCCTCTTCGATCAGCAAGCGAAGACGGCGCAGGTCAAAGGCCGGAAGTTGCTCCGGCGTCGTGTTGTCGGCCACTAAGGCCGGCGGAAGATTAAAGACCACACAACGCAACTCACTCGAGAGGTCGTTGCTCGAAGCGGTATAGAGCGTCTGCTCATTGTCGTGGTTGTGGTTGCAGCAGCACTTGGTTTCCAAGTGGCTGTGGCCGACTCCGTAGAGGAGGTTGTGGTCGTGCTCTTGGGCCGAATGGTCGGCACACTGCTTGCAACAACTCTTCTGGGGAGCGTGGGCATGACAGGTACAGGTCAGGGCAAAATAGGACGGCAGTGCAATCGCCAAGAGGTAGATTGCACCAAGCAGAGCGGCTATCGTGCGACGTATCTTCACGCTTCAAGACTAAATTAGAGAAGTTTGCAGGTTGCGAGTTTCTCGACCCAGGCAGCGGCGTCACGCTCAGCCGTCTGCACATCGATTCCGTAGCGCCCGACGAGCAGTGCGGCCACATCAGCCACCTCAAACTCCTTGCCCTGCAGTTCGTTCCAAAGGTAGAGCGAGGATTCGTTGAGCGAAATCACACGGGTCATATCGGCCCCATAGCGGCCCTGCATAATCACCACATGCTCACCGGCCATCTCACGCACCTTATATTTTTCGTTGATCTTCATGGTCTGCTGATACTCGTTTACTTACGGGCGCAAAGATAGTTTTTTTTTACGAAAATACCTAATATTTCCCCATTTTTAGTTACTTTTGTGGGTATGGAAGCGCAAAACAGGCCCGCAACGATTCATGAAGTCCTCCACCGCCATTGGGGATTTTCGACCTTTCGCCCCCTTCAGGAGGAGGTGATACAGTGTGTGCTGGCCCAAAAGGATGCGCTGGTGCTGATGCCTACTGGCGGTGGCAAGTCGCTCATCTATCAGGTTCCGACCCTGGCCCGTGAGGGAATGACCATCGTCATCACCCCGCTCATCGCCCTGATGAAGGATCAGGTGGATCGACTGCGAGCCAAGGGGATAGGTGCCGTAGCGGTGCATGCGGGACTTTCGCCCCGCCAAATCGACATTGCGTTAGACAACTGCGTCTACGACCGTGGCATGCGCTTTCTCTACATCGCCCCCGAGCGCATCGGCTCCGAGACCCTGAACCTGCGCCTTGAGAAGATGAATGTGCGGCTGATTGCCGTCGATGAGGCGCACTGCATCTCGCAGTGGGGCTACGACTTCCGACCCGCCTACCGACGCATTGCCGAGCTGCGCGAGCGCTGCCCCGAAGCCTCCGTATTAGCCCTTACGGCCTCGGCTACCGAGGTCGTGGCCAACGACATCATGGAGAACCTACGATTCGACGAAAAGCGCATCTTCCGCGGGGATTTTTCGCGCCCCAATTTGAGTTATGCCGTGCGGGAGACCGACGACAAGCGGGGACAGCTGCTGCGCCTGGTGCGCAACGTACCCGGGTCGGGCATCGTCTATGTGCGCACCCGTGAGGCGACCGAGGAGGTAGCCCAGATGTTGCGTGACGAGGGGATTACGGCAGCCGCCTACAACGGCGGACTGGCCCACACCGAGCGTGCCATACGCCAGGAGGAGTGGATGACGGGCAAGGCACGCGCGATGGTCGCCACCAACGCCTTCGGAATGGGTATTGACAAGCCCGACGTGCGCTTTGTGGTGCACTACACGATGTGTGACTCGCTCGAGAGCTACTACCAAGAGGCGGGGCGTGCCGGCCGTGACGGGCAGCGGAGTTTTGCCCTGCTGATGGTCGCCTCGGATGATGCCGAGCGGGTGCGCAAGCGCTTTTTAGCCGACTTCCCGCCCTTGGAGCAGGTCAAGGATATTTATGACAAGATAGGCTCCTATCTGCAGGTGCCCATCGGCGACGGAGCGTTGAGCTCGTTCAGTTTTAACATCCACGAATTTTGTGCCCGCGAGCACTACTACCACACCTTGGTACGCAGCGCTGCCGACCTATTAGAGCAGAACGGCTACCTGCACCTGACCGATGAGATGGAGAATCCGGCCCGCATCATCTTCTGCGTCAGTCGTGACGACCTCTACCGCATCCGCTGCGAAAAGGAGGAGTTAGACCCCTTTATTCGAGTGATTCTGCGCCTCTACAACGGCGTATTCACCGACTTTCAGCGCATCGACGAGATGGAGATTGCCAAGTGGAGCGGCTACACCGTGGAGCGGGTCAAGGAGCTGCTCAAACGGCTGTGGCAGCTGCGCATCATCCGCTACATCCCCTCGAACCGCTCGCCGCTGATCTTCTACCCCACCGAGCGTCTGCCGAAGAGCGACCTCTATATCGCCCCCGAGACCTACAAGCTGCGTCGCGAGTTGGCCTCGGAGCGCTTCGAGCAGATGCGCAACTATGTGGAGGGCCAGGCCGAGTGCCGCTCGATGGTATTAGAGCACTACTTTGGAGCCGAGAATCCCCACCCTTGCGGGGTCTGCGACATCTGCCTGGCCCGTCGTCGCGCCCAAAAACAAAAGGGAGAAGAGAAGGGGCTGAAAGAGATGCTCTTAGAGGCCCTGCAAAGGGGTCCGATAACGCTTGCCGAGGCAGCTACCCTAATGCGCGTATCGCCCGAGGTGGCGAGTCACGCCATCGACGAGTTACTCGCCGCAGAGCAGATTCGGCTCGATGCGGGCGGAAAAATTTTTCGCCGATAGGCCGCAATTCCCCCATTTTTTGCTACCTTTGTGAGCCAAAGCCAAGCTATGCAGAAGAATCAACACTTCCAACCCACCCTCACCAACGAGGAGACCGCCGCCCTGCCCGTTGCACAGTTCGGAGGCGAGATTGTCGTGGTAGATCACCCCGAACAGATTGAGGCCGCCTGCAAGGAACTGGCCCAAGAGCCCATCCTGGGATTTGACACCGAGACCCGACCCTCGTTCAAGGCGGGCGTGCACTATCGTGTTGCCCTGTTGCAGCTCTCGACCCCGAAGCGCTGCTTCCTCTTCCGTCTGTGCCGTATTCCGCTCGAAAAGCCCATCCTGCGGCTGTTGGAGGATCCGAAGATTCTGAAGATCGGAGCCGCCGTCGGGGGTGACCTTACGGCCCTGAAGGAGCTGCGCCACTTCCGCGAGGCGGGATTCGTAGACCTGCAAAGTATTGTGCATCAGTGGGGCATCGAGGAGAAGTCGATTCGCAAGATGTCGGCCATTGTGCTGGGTCGTCGCGTATCGAAGGCCCAACGGCTGAGCAATTGGGAGGCGACAAGCCTCACCCCCCAGCAACAGATGTATGCCGCAACCGATGCCTGGGTCTGCGACCGCATATACAAACGTCTGAACGAAACACCCCAATTAAAAAAGATTAACACACGATAGAGCGATGAGAGCCCAAGTCTTTCTGAAGCGCGGCAAAGAGGAGTCCCTGCTCCGCCGCCACCCCTGGATCTTCTCGGGGGCCGTAGAGTATATCAAAGCCGAGGAGGAGCCCCGCGAAGGTGACCTGGTGGAGGTCTATACCAAGCAGGGCGAGTGGATTGCCACGGGTCACTACCAGATTGGCTCGATTGCCGTGCGCGTCTTGAGCTTCGAGCAGCGCCCCATTGATGCCGCCTGGTGGCAGGAGCGTGTGGCTACGGCCTACGACGTGCGCCGCCTGCTGGGCCTCACCGACAACCCCACGACCACCTGCTACCGCCTGATTCACGGCGAGGGCGACTCGCTGCCCGGCTTGGTGGTCGATATCTACGCCTCGACGGCTGTGGTGCAGTGCCACTCGGTGGGTATGTATCGCTCACGTCGCGAGATTGCCGAGGCGATTCGTGCAGTCTATGACGAGCGTATCACCGCCATCTATGACAAGAGTTCGCAGACCGTGCCCTACAAGGCGGGGCTCAATGCCGTAGACGGCTACCTCTATGGTCGCGCTGCAGAGGCGACTCAAACCGTCTTGGAGAATGGTCACAAGTTCCAGGTCAATTGGGAGGAGGGGCAGAAGACGGGCTTCTTTATCGACCAGCGTCGCAACCGCGAGTTGGTGGGCCACTATGCCAAGGGGCGTACCGTGCTCAACACCTTCTGCTACACGGGCGGCTTCTCGGTCTATGCCATGGCCGGAGGTGCCGTGGAGGTGGTCTCGGTCGATGCCTCGGAGCGTGCCGTGAAGCTCGCCGACGAGAATATGCGCCTGAACTTCGGTGAGGGGGTGAACCACTCATCGCTGGCCGTCGATGCCGTGGAGTATCTGAAGGATATCGGCCCCAAGTATGACCTGATTATCCTCGACCCGCCCGCCTTCGCCAAGCACCACAAGGTGTTGGGCAATGCCATGCAGGGCTATAAGCGCCTCAACGCCCGAGCTCTGAGCCAGATTAAGCCGGGAGGTATTCTCTTCACCTTCTCCTGCTCACAGGCCGTATCGAAGGAGCTGTTCCGCACCACCGTATTTTCGGCTGCCGCCATCGCCGGTCGCAAGGTCCGAATCCTCCACCAGCTGACCCAACCCGCCGACCACCCGATCAACATCTACCACCCCGAGG